>DASTQB010000170.1:0-6676 GCA_035761985.1 Pyrinomonadaceae bacterium | reverse complement strand
CTAGCTCTCTGCATCCTCAACATGATGGGTGCCCCCTGTTTTTGATAGTTTTCCGGCGTATTCTGGGCCTGGAGGGGAGCTTACGGGTAATCAGGGTTGGCGAATATTACTCCTAATTGGGCAGTTAGGGGAAGCAATTTCGGAAATGGCTTTGGTTGAACAAACTCGAACCTGTGATTTGGACCACGAGGCGGGAGGTTCGAACCGTCTCACCCGGCACTTTTCCTCATCAAATCCTCACAAAACCTAGTGAAATGCTGGTTTTTATAAAGACTTTGCCGCTTGAGTGTGATATATGAGTGTCCGATTTGCTTTTTATTCTAGTTCTCGTTGGAGGTGTCACACCAGACTATGGCGACTAAAGCCGCGACAGGCAAGAAGCGCATGACGCAATCGGAAGTTATCAACCATTTCTCTGAATCCACAGGAATGAAGCGAGCCCAGGTGAAGGAATTTTTCGAGGAACTCTCCACTCTCGCCGCACGCGAAGTGAAATCAAATGGTGAATTTGTTCTCCCTGGATTCGGAAAACTCGTCAAATCAGAGCGAAAAGCCCGTGAAGGCCGCAATCCGGCTACCGGCGAAACGATTCAGATTCCCGCTAAAACAACGTTGAAGTTTCGAGTTGGCAAATCAATGAAAGATACCGTGCTACCAAAAAAGTAAGCGACCGGCACTATTATTTTTCAGCAAACGGCGCCGCCCCAACCCTACAGGCATTCGGGCGGCGTCTTTGTCCGTTCTGAACTCAGAATTTGCGGCATTTTGCCTGTGGAAAAGAAATTTCTGGACGTCGATTGTCCCCTTCAGTATAATCCAACGTTTCGCTGAACACCCCTGCGGCAATGCTTATAGCGCACCTTTGTTTTTGGGGTCTTAACCCTGAATCCAAAGCTTTGCCTTGGGGCGGAGGCTGCATCCAAGGGGGTTGTCAGAGCATCTATAGAACATACATTTGAATCGCGAGATTCTTAATTGGAGGATTGAGGCAATCGTGACTTTTGATACACACTTGCCGCTGAATGAGCGGCTCATGAGGATAGACCATATTCAGGCTCGCCGTTATTCAAAGCTGAACGGCATGGCTCTTCAGATAGCGACAGAGGGCATCATTAGACATCTGCGTGCGTGCGACCGGATGGACGTTAATCCGGAAACGTCGGCGGTGCGCGAGATCATCGACGATGCGCTGAACGGTCGTCGCGTGTTTGCGGAAACTCAGGAGCAAACCCGCGCAGCATAAGCGAACCTCTCTGTCTTTTCGAAAGAGATCGCCCGCCGTGGGCGATCTCTTTTTTCTTGGCTTTATCGAACCCCGGGCGATTGTTGACATCGTTCTTTGACGTGCTAACATGCAAGGCCAATTTTGAATGTGCCCCTGTAGCTCAGCGGATAGAGCATCTGCCTTGTTGGAGCCTTAATGGGGAAATGCGGTAGGGAACCCATTGAGTGGACGACCCTGTATGCGGGAACGCCCTGAGAGCCTCTGGTACTTCGATCCCGAGTGGTCCGAGTAACAATCCAGCAGGATTGGGTAATCCGCAGGAAACCCGTTTTGTTGAATGGGGATCCTCAGAGACTATACGGGTCGGGACTGTGACGTCCAAGATATAGTCCAGCCAGCAACCCCAGCTTTGACGGGCGGTCAGGGAAAGCCTGATGCTGGAAGCTAAGCAGAGGGCCGCAGGTTCGAGTCCTGCCGGGGGCACCACGCACAACAGAATATATGGCGGCTATAGTTCAGTAGGTTAGAACGCTTGATTGTGGATCAAGAGGTCGTCGGTTCGAGCCCGACTAGCCGCCCCAAATTCTTCTCACGCGCCTGCCTGCCGCGTATCATCAACCACGGATGACGCCGATTTAAAATCCGTGTCATCCGTGGTTAGGTTTTATCGGTCGACTTTCTTGATCGAATAGGATTCGAGGTACTGGGGATCGCGGCCGTGTGCGATCGCGACGTAGCCTGGCTGGTCGCGTTGAGCGGGGACTTCCCAGGTGAACTTGTAGTTGCCTTGAGTGTTGGTGCGCTGCGCAGTTTTCACGTCAGCAAACTCCTCGTAGCGGATTCGTGTTCCACCTGTTCTTGCAATCGCAGTGACGTAACGCACGCGGAAACCAGTGTCATAGCCGACGAGCAGATGTGACACTCGTTGATCCTTCAGCGCCCAAACTTCCTGACGCTTACGCGTTTCCTTCTCCAAACTGCCCAACGACTTCAAACGCTTGTGCGCGTCGTCACGGGCCATGCCGAGACTGATGCCCATGATTTCAGCAGGTGGCTGGCTGACAGCCGCGTGTACCACCACCGCGGCTGCCAGCAGCAAGCAGAGAGTTACGATTCGACGGTTCATTTTGTCTTCACACTGGCAATGTTTGAATAGCTCGACTTCCCTCCACTATTCGCAGCTCGTACGCGATAGAAGTAGGTCGTCTTACGGAACAAAGTATTGTCAGTGTATGTTCTCACGTTGGGCCCCAACACCGCGACCTGAATGAAGCCGCTCGACATCATCGTCGAACGTTCAACCAGGAAATTAGTCTCGTTGTCAGAGTTGTCGGCCCACGTGATGATCGCCGATCCTTTGCCATTTCCAACCACGGCCGTAAGCGACGACGGTGCCGCCGGTCGCGACTGGCACGCGGCATTACCGATCAACGTGTAACCAACTGCCGTACTCGGAGACCCGTAGTTGGCATTGTCGGGTACCACTGCCACCACAGGCACGCGCACGAAGATTCTCGATAACCTGCCACCTGCCTGCGGATTGCCGATCTTGCCGTTAGAGACGACGAGCGTGATCGTGTCGGTCTGCGTGTCGTACTTACTGCCAGCATCAAGATCGCCAACCGTCGTTGAGGTGCCCTGACTGTTGTCTGCGTTGTGAATGTAAGTCCCATACTTGAAGGTGACTGCACCAAGCAGGTCGGTCCTCATATCAACAAAATAGCCAGTGCCGTTTGCGCTGGTGAAATACACGCGCCACTGCGTGTTTGGTGTTAGCGGATCAGCGAGATCGGCCATCTTCAGCGAGAAGACCAGCTTCTGAGAACCATCCGCCGAGAACGGCTCACCTATATGCAACGAACGGATGTCGTGACTAGCCACCTGGCTCAATGCGTCGCCGGCTGGATCGTTAAGCACGTTCACACCCAAACCGTTGCACGGGCTTTCCCCGGAGACTGGCACGACTCGCGGCGACGATGCTCCCTCGCCATTCGCGTTCGAAGCAGTCACACGATAGTAGAAATTAGCAGTGCCTGCTTCAGCGTCCGTATGCGAATTGACGTCCGCGCCGAAAGTAGCGAGCAACGTTTCAGCCCCGCCTTCGACGCCTCGATACAGACGATAGCCGGTGATCGTCGAGCCGCCGTCCTCAGGTATGGACCACGCGAGGTTGACTGCATCGCCGTCTCGCGTCGCGACAAGCAGCGGAGCCTCGGGCCGTGCATTCGCCGGTGGATCGAAAGCGGAGAACAAACGTTTGCCGCCGGTCTGGCGAATGATTGTGGCCTTGTCTGCTCCGTCGTTGTCGTTACTATCGATCCGTCCGTCGCCGTTTCGATCGACTCCGCGAATACAGTCGGCCGTCACGCAACCGTCTGCATACGCCGCAAGCACACGTCCTTCACGATCGACTGTCAGATCGTTGAAGTCGAGCAGATTGCGCGTGCCGCTCGGACAACTCGTGCCGTTGGTGCAAACGACGCCACGCTGGACCGGATCGTTCGGCGTAGCATTGACCGTTACCCATGTCTGGCCGCGGTCGTACGTGGTCGCGATGTAGCCGAACCATGTGCCCGGGAACGAAAGATCCGTCGCTCGTCCATTAGCTCCCGGCGTCGCCGAGCCGAGGAAGAAATAAGCTGCTCGATCACCGTCGCCGGCGATCACTGCGGGAAACACGGTGTTCTGAACACCATGTGAAGCGCCCACGTCCTGCACGTGTTTCCACGTAAGACCACGATCGTGAGAAACAGCAACTCGAGCACGTCCTTCGCCGTCAGCGAAACCGAAGTAGACTGTGCCATCGGCGCCGATGCCCACTGAAGGATCCGTATCACCCGCCGTACTGTCGTCGACTGTTCTGATGGACCACGAGAGTCCGTTGTCCTCGGAAACAGCCACGCCCTGTTTACCACCACACGATTTATTCGGAACGTAGACCGTTCCATCGGGCGCGACTTTGATGTGACCGTGCAGGCCGTCGCACTGCGCGAGTGTCCACATCGGAATCGCAACGCCGAACGTAAAACCACCGTCGTCGCTGCGCGCGATCTCCGCAAGACCGATGTCCTGCGATGCGTAATAGACCGCGTTCGGATAAATCTGACCGTTCGGACCCGGACGCTGGATCGCGCCACCTTTCAAACTGCCGTCTGGGTTTCTGGCGTATGGTCCACCACCGATAGTCTGATGATCGACGCCGGAGTTGATACCCGAGCCCTGACTGATGGTCCAACTGCCACCGTCGTTGTCGGTGAATGCCATCGCACTCGTTTTGCCCAGTAGTTGAGAGACAAACGTACGGTTGGTGCGATTTGGACCAGCATCACCGTCAGTGAAAAGAATCGGATCGAGCGAGACGAGCGACGTTGTTGGCGCACTTACGTCTTCCCACGTAGCCGGTGCGGGCGATGCCGTATCGTTCCACTTAACGCGCAGCGTCTGCAACGAAGCGATGAACATCGCATTGCCGGAGTCCCAGTTTACGCCAATCGTCGGCTCGGCTGCTGAATTGCCCAACTCTGGCGGCGCCGGATAGTTGTGAAAACGCGGCGCAGGTTCCGTTGATGGTGTGGGCGTCGGTTGTGGCGCAGGTTTAGTCTCGATAGTGGCGCTCCCACGGTATTGATCGAGTGCCGTCGCCGCGTAGTAGACCGCGCGGATTGTGTAGACGCCGGTGCCCGTTGTGGAAGGATCGATAGTGGTGTCTTCCCAGGTCAGCGGTTCGGTGGGCGAGGTTGCGCCGCGTCCGGAACTGCCGACAAGCGGACCGGAGTTCGAGTCTTTGTGGATATAGAGATCGTAGTCAGTCGCCGGAAGCAGCCATTCAATCTTTATTCGGATGAGCTTTCCTGCCCAGTCAGCCGCCGTTCCCGCTACCGTCACCGTGAAGGTGTCGCAACTGAGACCTTCCTGACAGAGGTCTTCACCTCCGATTACGAGCGGCGCATTGAGAGCTCCGCCGCCTGTGGCGGTACCTGTCCACGTGACCGGAACGCCCGCCGTCGGGTTGATGGTTGCGCCCGAAGGGCTGGACGCCGATGTACTGTTGAATGCGGGCAGCGTGGTCGCAATCAACGCAGCTATAAAGCTCACTGCAATCAAAGCACGGCACGACTCTCGCGCCCTCCATGATCTTCTGCCAAACCTCGAGATGTTGTGAACCATGTGCTTCCTCCTTCAGGAGACAGGTGTAACTATCCGTCACGAAAACAGACTTGTCCGTCATGTGTCGGGGGGCGGGTTCGTTTTTTGTACTACCCAGGATCGTAAGAAAGGGGAGTCCGGAGTCAGGTAGCTATTTAGCTTTCAAAATTCGCGGAGTTGTCACAGGTATCCAGCAACTATTTAGAGATCTGCTTGCAGTATTCTTGTGGTTGCAAAAGTTGCAATCTTAAATTAACAATGGTCACTGTTTTCAGTGGTGAAGGAGAGAAAGATCACAATGCCGGACGAGCAAAGAGTAGCGAACAACTCTCAAACTTACGTAGCCGACGCGGATACTTTTCAGTTTGAGACTCTGCAGCAGGACAACGGGCAGGCGACTGTTATTCGGTTCCGGCTGGATGATCCGCAGTATCACGCCGGAGATGTGCTGGTGGTTTTGAGTGGCAGTGAGATCCACTTCCACGGAATGATCGGACAGCTTGCTGACGGCTGGGCCGTTGCGAGTGATCCTCGTGGATCGCTGTTGCCTGCGACGGTCCAGTAGTCGTTACCTCACGTAACCGGACGGATAGGCAACTTCAACCCCGGGCGTCGTAGATTTAATCTCGATCTTGTGAAAGCCTTTTTTCAAATGCGTCGAGAGGAAAGTCAACGCAGCCTGTTGCTGAAGTGAGCTGTCAACCTCACGGATGAAAGGTTCGAAACTCACCGGCGCCCCTGTGCCCTGGAAGAACGCTTCTCCACCAGTTTCATTCGACAACCGCAAGAGCGAACTCTGCGCATTACTCACGAGCAACGGATTCGACGCCGCAACTTGCGTCGGTGCATATAACCCGTAGATTGCAACGCTGCGACGCTGAGCTTCATTCACTGCACGTTGAAGATCGACGCTCTGCGTTGGTGAAGAAGAATCGACTCCGCGCGAGATATCGAGCCCGTCAGACACCAGCACGATCGCACGCCGGCCCAAGGGTTGCGATTCAAATCTCTTCAACGCTTCGATCACCTCAACGTACGGATTATAGGGACCAGCACTCGCGAAACCGCTCGGTGGACGCAGCGCTTTTGCTGCCTTCTCGAGATCGGTGGTGAACTTTTGTTTGACCTGTAAACTTCCTGTGCGGAGATAACCAACCATCACTTTCGAACCCTTCGGCAGGGCTCTGACGAAGTCTGCCAGCGCCTTGATTTCGGTTCCTACCGACGGAACAAGATCTTCCTGGATTAGTAGAGCAAGTGTTACCGGCGACGAGGGTAAAAAACCACGAATGGAGATGATCGTCT
>DASTQB010000169.1:0-9707 GCA_035761985.1 Pyrinomonadaceae bacterium | reverse complement strand
CGTCGGCGATTTCTCGAAGGAAGTTTGCACCGGCCCTCACGTTACCAACACGAGAGAAATCGGCCGTTTCAAGATCGTTAAAGAACAATCCTCATCGGCCGGCGTCCGCCGGATTCGAGCAGTAGTTTCCTGAAACAGCCACAACGGAGCACAAAAGCACTTTAAGGTGAGGTCACTGGTCTGTCATTGCGATCAGTGGTCTTGTCCCTCTTTGTGGCTTGCCTGACCTCTAGCTAATTGGGAGATAAGAACAATGACTACGACTCTGGCCGGGCCGGCTATTCTTAGCGGCAGCCCGCAGCCACTCATTACCGACCCCACGTTATCACTGCTGGGTGAAGCTGAACGCACAAACCTGCTGCGCGTCTTCGATCAGTGTGCCGAGCGCGGCGGGCGCGAAGCTGACGAAGTGGAGGAATTCGAAAATCTTTTTGCGCGCAAGCTCGGCGTTGAATGTGCCATCACTACCTGCAGCGCCACCGCAGGTATGCAAATAGCCATGCAGGCTTACGGCATCGGCGAGGGCGACGAAGTGCTCGTCTCGCCATACACGTTCGCCGCATCAGGCCACGCGATCGTGCACGCAGGCGCCAAACCCGTCTTTACAGATATCGACAAGGAAACCCTCTGTATCAGTCCGGAAGCGATTGAGCAACGCATCACGCCACGCACTAAGGCAATCATGGTCGTTGACATCGGCGGCAAGCCTGCACGGATGAGAGAGATTCTCGACATTGCCGAAGCGCATGGTCTACGGGTAATCGAAGATGCGGCCCAGGCGCACGGCGCCACTTACGAAGGGCAATACGCCGGCACGTTAGGCGACGCCGGCGTATTCAGTTTCTCACCGAAGTTGATGACCAGTTTTCGCGGTGGAGTGATCGTCACGAATGACGCTGACACGGCAGAAGTATGCCGGCGTTTTCGATTTCATGGTTTACCCGGCAACCGCAATCGCGTACGGCAGCAACGGCAACTCGAGCCGGTAAGTCAAACACACTTTCATCATCATGAGGCTGGGTATAGTCTGGCCATGACGCCGCTACAAGCAGCGCTTCTGATTCCACAAATCGAGAGCCTCGACGATCGTTGCGCCATACGTTATCGCAACGCCATGCGCCTGGCTGAAGGACTCGCCGAGATCCCGGCGTTTACACCCGTGGTTGGTACAAAAGCCGGCAGAAGCAACTTCTACATGCTGGAAGTACTTTACGATCCGACGCGTTTCGGCAATCTCACCCGCGATCAGCTGGTCGCAGTGCTTACCTGGGAAGGCGTGCCAATCAGTCCAACGGCAACCACCAAGATGCTGATCTACGACAACCCATCGCTGCGTCAGTTCTACGATCAGCCGTGCCCAATCGCAGAAGACGTACTGCGGCAGTTGATCATCTTCGGACATCCTCTGCAATCACTGGCGTTTCAGTCTGACGAAGCACGAATGGATTTGATCCTCGAGCGCATCAGGCTCGTCTACCAGCACGCCGAAGAGATTGCGGCGCATTATGCTCAGCAGGAGTCGGCGCAATTATGATTTCCGCAGCAAACTTCCCGGCGGCTGTCGTGGGACCTCCGCCGCTCGAATTGAACGAGGCAAACTGGGCCAATGCCGTGGTGCGGGCGCTGTTCGCGGTGATGGAGAGGTACGGCTCTGTCTTCTATGACGGAGGACCTCTCATTCCGCCCGGCGATACTTCGACACTGTTTACGACGGCCGGTATTCAGCACTGGCGCGAGTGGGTGCTCGCGGCGTCACCCGAAAGCGATCCGGGCCGCGTCGGGCCGCAATGGTGCGTTCGCATGAACAATCTCGAGAAGGTCGGCCGCTCAAACTTTCTCACCTCGTTTTGCATGCTCTCTTCTTTGACGCGCGGGCCACTCGAGCGCGAGCAGGCACTCTCGCGCATGTTCGAAGTATTCGTCACGCGGTGGAACCTTCCGTTCGAGGCGCTTTCATTCGTCGTCACCGGCGCTCATCCGCTGGCAACAGAGGATACGGAATCGATCAGGGCCCTTGAACGTCTGGGCGTGAGCACGTCGAATTACGCGGTGCGGCCTAGAAAGTGGGCCTGCCCATTCAAGCCGTATGGCCCAACTGGCCCGGAATTGTTTGTGCTGCTCGACAAAACACGAGTGCCCTGCCAGTCGAATTGCGGGCCAATGTGCAACTGCGGACGCTATTTTCATTTCTGGAACCTGGAGTTTCTTGAGAACCGCCGTTTGCCGGACGGCGGAGTCGAAAAACTCACGATGCCGTTCCTTGACTCGGCCGGCAGTATCGAGTGGGTCGTGGGTGCAATTACCCGGACCTTCGATCTCTACGACTCACTTCCCTTTCGCGGGATCCTCGAGAGCTGGCAGGAAACGGCGGGCGGTGGTTCGCATTTGCTTTCACGCGAGCAACTCAGAATCCTGACCGATCACTCCCGAACGATAGCACTGCTTTTCAGCGCGGGCGTCAAACCTGACGCGAAACAGCACGGACACGTGTTGCGGCGACTGATCAGACGCTCATTTGCCATTCAGACAGTGGCTCAGCTCGATCTTAGTCTGCTCTCGCTGGTCATCGAGAAAGTTCAGGAATCCTACCGGCGTCACGAAGGTTTTCCGGTTCAACGACTGGCCGTCCGCGAAATGCTGGACGAAGAAGCGTCGCGTTTTGAACAACAGGTCCGGAAGTCGCGGAAGATCTATGACAGGATTGGTCGCGATGGAAAAAACATTCGAGCCGAAGAAGTCTATCGCCTGCATGCGGAATGCGGTCTTCCCTGGGAGACGATCGAGCATTGGTTGAAAGAAGATGGAGTGGAGTTGGATCTCGATCGCCTGACAGAGTTGCGCAGTAAAGACAAAGAAACTTCGCGTCGCCATTGAACAAAGATTCCACATTGCGAGTGGCCCTGATCGGTTGCGGCGTCCGCGGCACCACAGTCTATCTGCCGGTGTTGCGAAAGATGAACTGCCACTTCCGCCCTGTGGCTGTCTGCGATCCACAGAAGGATCGTGCCGATGCTGCTGCGAGTTTCCTGCGGGCGACGGCCTACAACGATCTTGATAAACTCCTCGATGAATGCCGGATCGATCTCGCCGTCGTCGCTGTTACCCCACCGCCGAGTCATCTAAACGCTGCCGTTGCGCAAAAATGTTTGGAAGCCGGAGTCAACCTGCTGGCCGAGACTCCGATTGCGCCGACTCTACCTGAAGCTGACAAGCTAATCGCAACCGCACAGCGGACCGGCGCAAAAGTAGAAATTGGGGAAAACTATTACCGCACGCCTGCGGAACTATTCAAACGCAGCCTGATCGACGCCGGCGTCTTCGGCGGCATTCAGGTGGTCTATTCAGATTACGTCGGCCACGGGTATCACGGCATCAGCCTGCTCCGTAGCTACGTCGGGTTCGACGTGGACGTCACGCGGGTGATCGGATTGACGCACGAGTACCCGGTCCAACTACACATGTATCGCGAAGGAGAACCATGGCGCGATACGGAGAGCTGGCAGTTTGGAGTGTTGGAGTTCGGCAACGGCGCGCACGGAATATTCAGCTTCAGCACTTTAGCCTACTACTCGCCACTGCGATGGGGACGAGAGAAGTGCATGGTCAGGTTTTATGCTGAGCGCGGAATGGGCGCAGGCAATGATCTTGCCATCCTGCACGAAGGAAAAGAAACTCGGCCGATCGGGATGAGACCGCGTTACGCGACCGTGGACGGGCAAATGACAATCGCCGCGATTGAATCGGATCTGCCGGGAAATCCGGGCTGGGAAAATCCGTTGCGAGATTACGGCTTGCTTTCAGGCAACCAGCACGACGAACTCACTATTGGTTTAGAACTGCTCAGCATTTATCGCGCGCTGGTTGAAGGAGTCGAACCGGAATACGGAATCTTTGAAGCTCGTTACGACCGGCAGCTTGACCTTGCCATGAGCGAATCATGGTCAAATCATGGTCAGCCGGTCTTGATAGAGAAGCGCGAGCTGGTACGCACGGCCCAGAACAGAAGTTGAGGACACTGCACCGTGACTGCTTCAAAACGCTGTGCCTCAAAAGTCCTATAGGAGCAAAGTACCCCAAAATGCATTCTGAATTAATCACTCCGTACGGTGGACCATTAGTAAATCGCGTCGTTACAGGCGACGAGTTGAATGAGCTGAAAGCGTATGGCCATCAGTTGCCGTCGCTCCAGATCTCTAATCGGCTGGCTTGCGACCTGGAATTACTGGCGACGGGCGCGTTCTCTCCGCTGGACCGTTTCATGGGCCAGAAGGATTATCAGTCCGTTCTCGACGAAATGCGTCTCTCCTCCGGACATTTGTTTCCGATTCCAGTGACGCTGCCAATCGAGGAACCGAAGGATATTCGCATTGGCCGTGATGTCGCGTTGCACGACTCGCAGAATCATTTACTCGCGATTCTCAGTGTCGAGGAAATTTACGAGTGGAACCTCGCCGAAGTGGCGCAGAAAGTCTTCAACACAGAATCCTTGCGGCATCCGCTCATCGCCGAGATGCATCGTTGGGGCAAGTTCAACGTCAGCGGCCGTCTTCGAGTCGTTCAACTACCTGCCCGTTACGATTTTCAGGAATTGCGGCTGACACCAAACCAAACACGCGCGCGGCTCGAGACTTTCGGAAAGTCGAACGTCGTCGCCTTTCAAACTCGCAATCCGCTGCACCGAGCGCACGAAGAACTGACCAAGCGGGCGATCGACAAGGTTGACGGCGTGCTTCTGCTGCATCCTGTCGTGGGAATGACGAAACCGGGCGACGTGGACCACTACACCCGCGTGCGTACTTATCGCGCCCTCGCGCAGCGTTACTATCCAACCGATCGCGTACTACTGTCGTTGTTGCCGCTGGCAATGCGAATGGCCGGACCACGCGAGGCGTTATGGCATGCTTTGATTCGACGGAACTATGGCGCAAGCCACTTCATCGTCGGACGCGACCACGCCAGTCCGGGCGTCGATGCGGATGGCAAACCATTCTATGGTCCATACGACGCGCAACAGCTCGTCGAGCAATACAGTTCCGAGCTGGGCATCGGTGTGGTTCCATTTACTGAGCTTGTTTACCTGCCTGCTGAAGGAAGATATCAGGAAGTCGCACTCGCTCCCTCCAACGCCAAGACATCTTCGATCTCGGGCACTCAGGTGCGCGAGAAATACCTTAACAACGGGCGCCGTTTGCCGGCATGGTTTACGCGTCCTGAGGTCGCCGAGATTCTGGCCGAAGCCTATCCACCGCGGCATCGTCAAGGCGTCTGCATCTGGTTTACTGGACTAAGCGGCGCGGGTAAATCCACCACGGCGGAAGTTCTTACCGTTCTCCTCGAGCAACACGGCCGGCAGGTCACTGTTTTGGACGGCGACGTCGTACGCACACACCTCTCGAAGGGACTGGGCTTCAGTAAGGAAGATCGGGACACAAACATACGCCGCATCGGCTATGTGGCCGCGGAGATTGTTCGGCACGGGGGTGTCGTAATCGCGGCCGCCGTCAGCCCTTATCGTGCGACGCGCAACGAGGTGCGAAACATGATTGGAGAAGATCGATTCATCCAGGTATTCGTCGATACACCACTCGACGTTTGCGAGCAGCGAGACGTCAAAGGGATGTATGCGAGAGCGCGGCGGGGAGAAATCACGGGATTCACCGGTATCGACGATCCGTATGAACCACCTCTGAGCCCGGAGCTGACGCTGGATACAGTCAACGTGTCACCTGAAGAGAACGCGCATTTGATCTTGAGATACATTCAGGAGCGCGGCTTCGTACGGAATGAAGATCTGTCGCTGGACCAGGAGAGCATTGACGAAGAGCAGTTAGAAGTAGCGTCGTAAAACCGCAAAGCCGTAAAACGGCCGTTCAGCAAACAAGAAGCACAACTACGGTTGAGTTACAGCCCTCGAGCTGTCAGCTCACCGTGTTGTGCTTTTTGCTTTTTGAGCTAGGGGGAAAGTTCACGGAGTGCCGCGACGTCCAACTCCTGCCGCTCACACTCGACCTTTCCGTAATCAAGCTTAATAATCCGGTCCGCTACGAAGTAATAATGATCGTCGTGGCTAATGACGAAGACAGTCTTGCCCCGGGCCTTCAGTTCCGGCAGTAACTGCAGATAAAAGATCTCCTTGAAGAGCGGATCTTGATCTGCAGCCCATTCGTCGAATAGATAGATCGGACGATCCTCGAGATAAGCGGTAAGCAACGCCAGTCGCTTGCGCTGCCCGTGAGAGAGTTTGGTTGTCGAAAATCTGTTCCCGTTGATCTGAACGCGCTGGTCCAACTGCAAACGTTTTAGATAACTGCGCGCCCTGGTTTCCAGTTCCGGGCTATCCAGGCCCAACAGCGTTTCAAACAGATAGACGTCGGCAAAAACGACCGAAAAATACTGCCGGTACAAATTCCGGTTCTCGTCGGTGATCGGCTGACCGTTCAAGCGGATCTCGCCTGACTCAGGGCTGTAGAGTCCGATCAAAAGTTTACCCAGCGTCGTCTTGCCGCTGCCATTACCGCCGACGATAAACACGACCTCACCTCTATTGAACGTCAAGTTTAGGGGTCCGAGAGTAAAGTTATTCGGTTCGCCTTCGACGTAATAAGAGTGCCGGACGTCGATGAGTTCCAAACGCTGGAAACTCTGTTTCTGATCTTCCCCTGTGGTTACTGCGTCGCGCACCTGGGCTTTCAGCGATAGTCCGAGTGTTTCGATCTTGTCCAGCGCAACGCTTGCACGTCCGAGATTCGGCAGATTGTTCATGATGACCTGCAACGGCGTCATCATGTAAAGAATTGTCAGCGCAAACCCCGTCAGTGCAAGGCTATTGCCGGCTGTGATTCCCGTCATGAAAAAGACCAGCACCGCAATGACGAGAAATACGAGCAGTTGTCCCCAACTCGATGCTGCGGAATAGATCGCCATTGCTTTCACGTTGTGATGACGGAACGAGGTCGCCGTTGACTGCAACACATCGTTGAGAAACTTTTCCTCGCGGCGGCTGTGAATCTTCAGCTCTTTAATGCCTTCGACGAGCGCGTTGAAATGACGAAAAAGGCTGTCCTCCTGCTCGCGCGCGTGGCGGAACGAACGAGTTGCGGCAATGATCGGAAGTTGATACGTCGCGATGCCGAGAACGAGAAAAGCAAACACGGCTAGAAACGCAGTCCATGAGAGCCAGCACAGGTAGATCAAACATCCGATGACGACGCCGGCGTTGATGAACAGGATCGGAACGATAACGATCGCGTTCGAGATCGCTACCACGTCGTCGATCAGGGCAGCCGTCAATCTGTGTGAACCCAGTTCTTCGAGTTGCCGTAAGGGCACACTGAGGATCTGGCGGCTAAGTTTCATGCGCAGATCGAAAACGGCCTTCTGGCCCAACTGAACCAGTAATACTTCCGAAGCTATTCGCGATAAGGGCGCTAACAGGCAGAGTCCGAGGAAAACCCAGAGCAAAGTGGTGCGTGAATGGTAGTTTCCCAGGGCCGCGGTAATGACAGCCAGCAAGCCAGTGTTACTGGCGCCGCTGATCAGGCCCGCTATTATTGCCAGAATCATGATCCCGCGCGAGTTGCGCAGGAGGAAGGGAAAAAGCTTCATTCCCCGTTAATGTCTCTTTCATGAGGTGCATAAGATTGTAAAGAGAGCCGGTGAATGACGCAACATCGCCGTCTCGTACAAACGTACAAAATCCGATCATGAACTCCGGCGGTTCCAATCCACGGCGGCTGACAAAGGTTCCGGGCCGTCAGTATTTGATCAGTACAGACGTGTTTCTGACGGGTGACAATTGGACCTTGACTCGACGACGTCCCACGCTCGATCATTTCACATGTTGGATTTCAGCAACTACGTTTGTTAAAGCCTATGAAAATCATCCTCATAGCCTTAGCGCTCATAACCAACGCTCCGTTTTCGCGCTTCACTGAAACACGGGTGCTTCAAACGCCGGCCGCCTCCACGCAACGCCCTGTTCAAATAACCGCCCGTTACAACAAAAAGAAAGACATAACAAGACTCTTCCTTCAGCCGCTATTTTTGTGGGGCAATCTAACTCCGCGTCAGTATGAAGACGTAAGGTTGTATGTAGGATTTGAGTGTCGGGGCAAGAAAATCGCTAGACCTAAAGAGGTACTGTTCAGTTTTAGCTCTTCATCGGAAAACTTCGTATCGTTCCCATCATTGGACTTTAGTGTTTCGATCGACGGCGCACTCCTCGAGTTAGGTAAGTTAAAAGGAAGGCAACGTAACAAGATTGACCCGGTGGACTTCTCCAGGACCATTTATGAAGATGAATCGACAGCGATTTCATATGAATACTTTACGCGAATCGCTACGGCGAACGAGGTGACGATAATTATAGGTAAGCGCAAGTTTGATTTACCGAGCGAGGATATCCGGTTGCTGCGCGAGTTTCATAAACTCATGCAACGCGAAGGACAGGAGATTAAATAACCGAGACACTCCGAATTCATCCCACTGAACTGATGGACAGTTCAAACAAAACAGCAGCGCTGATCTTCGATCGACTCAATCATCAGGACTGACACAGCGTTGATAAGATCATTCGGCAATGGACCAGCAGGTTCAAAGCGGAGCTCAACAACCGGAAATATCTAAAAACGTGTGGCTGTAATCGCGGTGGGCTTACACGGTCTGCGGCAGGAAGGCGCCGCAACGTGCCAGATACAGCTTATGGATTCTGCTGATTGGCGAGCCGTCGCGAGCGCCTTCCTGATGTCTCTTTAGTTGCAAACGGTTGTGGTGTTTTCCACGTCGACGGTCACATCGCCGTTCGCGTTGATCGTAGTGTGGGTGGTCGCATGCACCTGGAAATTGTTACCGGGCCCCTGCCCGATAATTCTGAAGTTGTTGATGAACGTAAAGTGGGTCGCCCCGTTAGATAAGCGGAACGAGTCCTGCAGCTGAGTGACGCCGGTACCACGGTACATGTCACCGGTGATCAGGCCCACGCCCTCTGCGTTCATTGGTTGAAAGTGGGATTTTTCATTCACCCACAAGTCGTTGAAGGTATGGTGGTCCAGGACATGGAGACGGAGTTCGAGTATGACAATCTCGCCCGCTCCGCCGTTAGCGCACGGGACGAAAAAGTCGATTATTAACGGGACGAACAGGTTGCTGGTTGTGGGTCTTGCTTGTGAAAACACGGATCCTGGCAGGGCGAGTGTCAAGAGGGTGATCGCGAGCGTGAAGTTTAAAGATTTTCGCTTTAAGTGAAGTATTCGCATGAGTGTTTCTCCCGGAAGTAGGGACAACAACCACCCCGCATCGTAGTTGCGATCGATAGCACGGATGGAGATTGGATGGGATGCGGCTCCGGGCCGGCGTATCGCTTAGTTCGTTGGTGCCGACGGTATACCCGCGTCGAGGCTGTGTCAATGGCACGGGTATCGTGGTGCCAAACTTCGGGTTTCTGGGTTTTATTGAGATTTTAGGTTTGCCGGTGCCGAAGGGGAGACTCGAACCCCCGAGTTGCCTCACACGGGCCGTGCGCCTCTGCCCCACATGCGCGAGGAAAGAGTCCCCACTGGTACTCAGGCTTCTGTTGTTCGACTCCGCTTTACCAGAGGATGAGTTTGCCGTCGGGCCACTGCCCCTGCCATCCGATGGGCCAATGCCCGCGTTTGAACCACGGCATAAGGTCACGAAAGAAATGCATGTCTGCCAGATCGGAAACGAGG
>DASTQB010000168.1:0-12420 GCA_035761985.1 Pyrinomonadaceae bacterium | reverse complement strand
CTTTGAAGACCTGCACCTACCTTATCTTGAAGAGAAAGCGAAGAAAGCCGTCCAGTCGCGCAAGACACAGTTCAACGAGATCCGCCGCACCGGCGTGATCGCGAATCTCGACAAGCGCCGGATGATCCTGGAAAACATTCGTCGCAACGCGCGCGAAGGCAATCCGGGATTCGGCAATATCAAGAAAGAAGACCTGCGCTTCAAGACGTGGGAAGAGGTGATGCGTTACGAGTCGAACGCCGTCGTCATCGCGATGATCGACGTGTCGGGCTCGATGGGTGAGTTTAAGAAGTACATCGCGCGGAGTTTTTATTTCTGGATGGTGCGGTTCCTGCGGACGAAGTACGACAACGTCGAGATCGTTTTCATCTCGCATCACACGGAAGCAAAGGAAGTTAGCGAGGAACAGTTTTTCACGCAGGGTGAGTCGGGCGGCACCGTTGTTTCATCCGCATATCAACTCGCACTCGAGATCATCAAGCAGCGTTACCGGCCCTCCGATTGGAACATCTATCCGTTCCACTTCTCCGACGGCGACAACTACTACTCCGACAACGAGGAGGCGGTGAAGTTGGCTGACGAATTGATCTCGACGTGCAACCTGTTTGGGTATGGCGAGATTGGCGAGGAAGGCTCGTCGAGTTACAGGCGATCTTCGGGTGCGTTGCTGTCGATCTTCAACGATCGTTTGCAAAACAAGGATCGTTTCGTCGGCGTGCGGATCGACGATAAGGAAGACGTGTACCCTGCATTGAAACAATTTTTCGGAAAAAGGGATTTAGCCACAGATTTACGCGGATGAACGCAGTTTGATCTGCGTCATGCGTGTAAATCTGCGGTGTATTTAGCATGGAAGACAAAGAGATAAGAGATCTCGAAACGGCAGTTGAGCAGATCTGGGAAATTGCTCGCGGCTTTGGCCTGGATCCTTATCCGACCAATTTCGAGATCGTGCCCGCGACCGTGATGTACGAAGTGGGCTCGTATGCGCTGCCCGGACGTTATTCCCACTGGACCTTCGGCAAGACTTACCATCGCATGAAAACGATGTACGACTTTGGACTCTCGAAGATCTACGAAGTCGTCATCAACACTAATCCTGCGTACGGCTTTCTGCTCGAGACGAACAGTCCGATCCAGAACAAGATGGTCATCGCGCACGTGCTTGGTCACGTCGATTTCTTCAAGAACAATTCCTACTTTTCAAAAACCAACCGCCGCATGGTCGAGAGTGTTTCGACGCACGCGCAGCGGATGATGGAGTATGAATTTCGGCACGGCCGTAAAACAGTCGAACGATTTCTTGATGCGGTGCTCGCGATCGAAGAACACATCGATCCGTATTTCTTCATCAAGCGCGAGGTTTCGATTGCAGAGGAAAAACGTCGCTCGGAGCAGCGACCGAAGGAGGGTCGATACGACGATCTGTGGTTGCTCGATAAGGCGGAGCGTGACGCGAAAGCCGGTAAGACGCCCGGATCTGATGAAGAGCGTAAAGAGCCACGCGAGCGACTGCCCGAAAAGGATCTGCTCTACTACATCATGAAAAACTCGCCCTCCTTAGCTCCCTGGCAACGCGACGCGATCGCCATGGTCCATGAGGAGATGGAGTATTTCGTACCGCAGATGCAGACGAAGATCATGAACGAGGGTTGGGCCAGCATCTGGCACGCGCGGATCATGCGTGCGCTCGATCTAAGCGACAACGACCACATCGAGTTTGCAAATCTGCATTCGGGCGTCGTCTCGCCGCAGAAAGGCCAGTTGAACCCTTATTATCTTGGTTACAAGATCTTTGAAGACATCGAGCGACGCTGGAACGAGCCTTCGAATGACGAGCGTCAGAAGTACGGCCGCACTGGTCAGGAAGGCCGCGAGAAGATGTTTGAAGTGCGTGAGATCGACAACGACGTGTCGTTCCTGCGGAATTACCTGACGGAGCAGTTGTGTGAAGAACTGGATTTGTTTGTGTTCGAGCTGGTTGAAGAAGAGGAGTGGACGATTACGGAGAAGCGTTGGGAGAAAGTGCGCGATCAGCTTGTTGCAAACATGACGAATTTTGGGTTTCCGTACTTGCAGGTTGAGGACGGTGATTACAACGGGAATCGCGAGCTTTACATGAAGCACCGTTTTGAGGGCACTGAGCTCGACATGAAATACGCCCGCAAGGCGCTCGAACACGTTTACACGCTCTGGGGCCGTCCGGTGCATCTGGAAACCGTCATTGATGACGAATCAACAGTGCTCCACTACAACGGTGATGAACACGGCGAAGACTAACCACAGATGACACGGATCTTAAATCCGGATTTTAAATCAGTGTCATCCGCGGCTAAATTTTCAACGCTGTGCTTACTGACGGATCCCTTCTCACGCGCCAGATCTTCGAATCCAGGTAGTAGTGAATAAACGCGTATCCCCACAGAAAAGAAATTCCAAGCTGAACACCCAAAGAACCTGGTCCAAGGGTATTCAGTAACTGCCTTGGCCCCTGGTAGATCACGCCGAAGATAATCCCGAACACGATGTAAAACATCAGTCTTCGACTGATCAACTCCGCCGCGCCGTACTTCTCACGCGACGTGTATTTCTTGTTATGAAACCAGATCAGCCGGTGATACTGGAAGTTGTGATAGATCGTCAGTATCGCAACGATCGCGATCGGCTTGTGAGGCATTGGCGTGAGCAACACGATCCAGTGCATCGGGATCGCCGCGGCCAGTAACAGATACTTCGGAACGTTCAAAGGCTCGCCAGTAAACCAGCGCTGCACCTGCCGTCCCACCCAAACAACAAACACCAGCACCGTGCCCGCGAGCAGCAGTTTCGAAAATCCGTTCACGCCACCACGCAACAACGCCGGCACACGCGCCATCGCTTCCGGATCGCGTGCGATAAACTCCACAAACGGGTAGTTGAAAGCAAAGAGCAGCAACGCACGATCGAGCACGTTGTCTACCCGCGCAAGGTCGCCGTTCTTCTTCTTGTAGAGCACCATGAAGCCGTAGTGCTGCTTCACGAGGTGATAATAAGCCCACAGCGCTGCCACAAACAGAAACACGAAGCCCGCGCCTGCGAGCACCATCACCGGGCCAATCGCAAAAAACGCGAGCGAGCCCCAGAGCAGTCGCGCGCGATTTTTTCTTTCGGTGCGATCGAAGTAAGTGCGTGAGAAAGTTCCGAACACGTGGGGCGCGTCGATCAGTATGGCCCACAGCGCGACCATCGGCACGAGCGGGACAATCCCTCCGACGTAGAGGATCAGCAGCACATAACTCGAAACGACCGAACCGATAAACCAGATCAGATCGTCGCGCGCGCCGATAATCCAGCGCAACGAAAGCGTGCCCACCACAGGCCTTGTAATAATTTCCGCAGTCGCGGCCATGGAGTTTTGTCTCAGAACTGCAGGCATTCTATCATCAGGCAATGAACAAACAACTCTTCCAGGCTCATCCGTGGCACGGCGTCACGCCGGGCCCCAGAACTCCCGAACTCGTCAACGCTTTCATCGAGATCGTCCCCACAGACGTCGTCAAATACGAGCTTGATAAATGGTCGGGGCACCTGCGTGTCGATCGCCCGCAGCGCTTCTCGTCGATGTCGCCGACGCTTTACGGCTTCATACCGCAAACGTACTGCGGGCGCGAGGTGGCGGAACTTTGCGAGCAACGCACCGGTCGCAAGGGTATTCAGGGCGATAAAGATCCGATGGATATCTGCGTGCTCTCGGAAAAGACGTTTGCGTACGGCGGATTTTTCCTGCACGCGCGGCCGATTGGCGGCCTGCGCATGATCGACGGAAACCAGGCTGACGACAAGATCATCGCGGTGCTCGAGCAGGATCTCGCATACGGCCGCATCAACGAAATCGACGAGGTGCCGCATGGGTTGGTCGACCGGCTGAAACACTACTTTCTGAGTTACAAACAACTACCGAGCGACCCGGACAAACACGTGGAGATTGTCGACGTTTACAACCGGCTCGAGGCCCTAGACGTGATCACCCGCAGCCTCAAAGACTATGAGGACGAATTCGGGACATAGGTATAGGTCCTATAAGACCTATAGGACATAGGACCTATACGGGCCGCAATTTAGGATCGATGGGCTCTGGCGGCTTGTCGTGGCTTTTGAACGTACTCATCAATACCGCAGCGCGGGCATTTCAAGCCGCAGAAACTCTCTTCCTCAACCCACCGCGCTAATGCTGGCGGTTGATTCCTGAGCTTCTTATCAGCGACTTCCGCGCTACAGTGTTTGCAAAGCCAGCCGTAACCCAAATTGAAAAAATGGGTTGTCTGGTTCATGGGATCTGATTTTCATCAGATCAGCGCCGCGAATCAGACTCCATCAGGCGCACCGGAACCGACATCCTTCGGCCGTTTCGCCAGATGTGAACCTGAACAGTTTCACCGATCTGATGCTTATCGAGTATTCGGAACAGATCGTCTGAATTCCCCACCTTGTCGTCGTTGATGCCTACGATGATATCACCAAGTTCGAGGTCGCCCATCTCAGTTTGCTGCAAGCCGCGAAGACCAGCGGCTGCCGCGCCGCTCCCGCGAGCGACCTGCAGGATGAGCACGCCATCCTCGACCGGAAGATCTACCTGGTTGCGGAATAATGCGACGTCGCGCGAGTTAATGCCGAGTTTGGGACGACGCACGGCGCCGTTCTTCAGCAACTGCGGCACGACTCGTTTTGCAATGCTGACCGGAACTGCAAAGCCGACGCCCGCCGAGCTGCCTGAGGGCGAGAGAATCTGTGAGTTGATACCGATCATGCGTCCACGTGAGTCGAGCAATGGACCACCTGAGTTACCTGGATTGATCGAAGCGTCTGTTTGGATCGCGCCTTCGATGAGACGATTATTGCGAGCGCGAATGGGTCGTTGAAGCCCACTGATCACGCCGGTTGTAAGCGTGCGATCGAGACCGAACGGATTACCGATAGCGAGCACTTTCTGGCCGACGACGAGTTTGTCAGAGTCGCCGAGTGGAACGACTGTCAGTGGACCAGCGGGTTTTTCAGTTAAACGAATGACGGCGAGATCCGTGTCGGGATCACCGCCGACGATAACGGCTGGATAATCTTTCTTGCCGCCGAGGCTCACGGAAAGTTTTTGTGCGCCTGCGATCACGTGATAGTTCGTGAGGATGTTGCCCTGCTGGTCCAGGATCGAACCCGAGCCTGATCCTTCCTGCGGCTCGACGTAGCCGAAGAAGTCGCGAGCATAAGAAGTTGAATGAATAAACACCACGCCCGGACTCAACGTGCGGTAGACATCGATATTGTTTTGTTCGTCAGTGGCTGTAGATGGATCGGCAATGCCGGCCGGAGGTGTTTCGGTAAATGCAGCCTGCGACGGCTCGAAGCGATGAGTTACCCGTTCTACAATCATCACTGCCCCGGCTGCGAATAAACCTGAGATAAGCGCAATCAATAGAATCTGGCGTGCGGAAAGTTTATACATAAAACGTCTTTCCCTCTCTAGTTTTTTGGATTCAGGCTCGCTACCCACATTAGGTTTGTAGGATGCTGGCGGCACGGGCGCCGTTGGCGAACCGATTGTAACAACGCAGGACAGCGAAGGCGAGTTTCGTTTTTAGAGAATGAGGCCGAGTGCGACGGCGCCGGTGGCCGCATGTACGAGCATCAGCAACGCGTAGATTCCGAGCACGACAGTTAGACCGTGGCGGGCCATCGGAACATGAGCGCAGCGATAGAGGGTGTAAGCGGCGAAACCGCCGACGAGAAGTTTCGCGCCGAGGAACGACCACTCGCCGTGGTCCAGGATTCGGGCCATGAGCGCATTGCCTTCGGTAGCGACGTTTAACTGGATCCAGAGCAGTGTCAGTTGAGCATCAAGCCAATTGAGGGCAAACAGGAGACAACTTTTCGAGAGCCTTCCCATCGGGGCCACCTCTGTGCGCCAAACTTGTTTAAACCTCATCCTATTACGCCGAACCCCCGGAGCTTGGGGCTCCGAGGGTCCTGCGCCACGGGAGGAACGAGACTCGTTCTATGTTAAGAAGAAAGGCGGAATTGGCGGGCGCTTCCGAAAATGGGCCGCGGATGGCGCGGGTTTGTGAAAATCGGATTTACACCGATCTGTGTTATCCGCGGTTATAGTCTTGTTGTGAAAGCTTCGATTTCTCAAGTGCTTCGAGAAGCGGCAGCGGTGCTGGACAATGCGGGTGTGCCCGATGCGCGGCGTGAAGCGGGCTCGCTTCTCCAATTTGTGCTCGGTAAGGATCGAACGTTTCTGATCGCCCATGCGGAAGATCAGGTTTCAGAAGAAATGCTTTTGCGATTTCAAGAGAGTGTTGAGCGCCGAGCAGGTGGCGAGCCGCTGCAATACATCACGGGCGTTCAGGACTTTTTCGGACGCGAGTTTCGCGTCACGTCTGACGTTCTGATCCCACGGCCTGAGACGGAACTGCTCGTCGAAGCTGCAATCGCCGTGAGCAATTCGTCGCCGTTTGTTTGCGACGTTGGAACGGGATCGGGCTGTATTGCCGTGACGTTGTTATGCGAGATTGCGAAAGCGCACACTGTTGCTGTCGATAAATCGCCCGCAGCTCTCGAGATCGCGAAGCTAAATGCTCGGAATCATTCTGTTTCTGATCGAGCGGAGTTTTTCGTCTCTGATTGCCTCGACGCCCTCGATCCACACGATTACCAGTTTGATCTCATAGTCTCGAATCCACCGTACGTATCTGCGACGATGCTGCCCGGTCTGCAACGCGAAGTGAGAGATCACGAGCCGCTGGTCGCACTGTCACCAGGCGCCGACGGCCTCACGATAATTCGCCGTTTGATAAACGAAACGCCTCCATTCCTAAAACCGAACGGGCACCTGCTGATGGAAATCGGTTTTGACCAGGGTGAATCCGTCACAGAACTCGTCAACGAAACCTCGTGGCAATTGCTCGAGATCCGGCCCGATTTGCAAGGCATTCCGCGTATAGTGGTCCTCCGTAAATAAGCTGTCACAACATCCCGACTTGTGGTGTTTAGGGTTCAGAGCCGCGAAAAGCGTAGAGGAAATAACCCCAGACATTAAGGAGACCGAAGTCATGTATAGGTTTTTAGGGCGTAGTCTGTTAATCGTCGCGCTGGCGACCTTCACCGGCGTGAGCGTGTTTGCCCAAAAGAAAGAGGGTTCGCTGACGTGTCGCGAAAACAATTGGTACAACGACAGGCTGGTAGGCAATTGCGAGATTCGTGAACAAACACTCGCACCGACTGGCGCTACCATCGCGATCGATGGCAGGCAAAATGGCGGCGTTAAAGTTATAGGCTGGGACCAGGGCCAGGTCCTCGTGCGTGCTCGCGTGCAAACCGGCGCGCCCACGGCGGAAGAAGCCAAGTCACTGGCTCAACAAATCAGGATCGAAACCAGTGGATCGAAGATTTTTGCGAGTGGTCCCGACCGGCGCAAAGACCATCACTGGGACGTTAGCTACGAAGTGTTTGTTCCGCGTCGTGCTGACATCTCCGTTGAAACACACAATGGCGGCATCTCGATCGTCGAAGTGAACGGCCGGATCGATTTCACTGCGGTGAACGGCGGCGTGGTGTTGAAGAAAGTCGGCGGCGCTGTGCGTGGATCGACTACGAACGGCGGCCTGGTTATCGAGCTGACCGGCGATCGTTGGGAAGGTGAGAGCCTCGATGTGAGCACGACAAACGGCGGCGTAGTGATGTCAGTGCCGGAGAATTACTCGGCGAATTTGCAAACCGGAACGGTTAACGGAAGTGTCGACGTGGATTTCCCGGTGACTGTTCAGGGCAAGATTTCGAAGCAGATTGCAGTGAATCTCGGCTCGGGAGGGCCAACCGTCAAGGCAATGACGACAAACGGCGGTGTCAGGATTAAAAAGATCACCGCCAACGAATAGGTGTGCGAGCAAGAGGGCGGTGCGAAGGGTGCGGCAGGCGAGTAAACCTGCCGCACCTTTTACTTTGGGGTAAAGAAAGCTTAGGAAGAAGAACAAGTCAGGAAGGGCGGCTGCCCCGCCCATCGAACAGCGGGGGCAAGCCACCCTTCCTGACCTGAGATCTCTTCTAAAGCTCTATTCCTGACCAACGGGCTTTATCCTTTTTCGATTTTCGCTTACTCTGTCGGACATCGTGGACAAATTTCGTATCTCCGGTGGCCGGCCCCTTCACGGCAGAGTCTCCATCAGCGGCGCAAAAAACTCGGCGCTGCCATGCATGGCCGCGGCCCTGCTCACTCCTGAAACAGTCACGCTCCATAACATCCCGTACGTGCGCGACATCATCACGCAGCGCCGTTTGCTGGAAGACATCGGAGCCACTGTCTTAACGCCCGAGCTCCGCACACACAAGATCACCGCCGCGCACGTAGAACTTTTCGAAGCTCCGTACGAGCTCGTCAAGACCATGCGCGCCTCGGTGCTCGCACTTGGACCACTGCTCGCTCGTTTCGGCAAAGCGAAGGTCTCGCTGCCAGGCGGCTGCGCGATTGGAACTCGGCCGATCGATCTGCATCTTGCGGGCTTCGAGAAGTTTGGCGCCGTAGTAAAACTCGAAGCCGGAAACGTGGTTGCACGCGCGCCCAGCGATGGACGGCTGCGCGCTGCCGACATTCACTTCGCGAAAGTTACTGTCACAGGAACCGAAAACCTGATGATGGCCGCGACGCTCGCTCGCGGAACCACCACGCTTCACAACGCCGCGCGCGAACCGGAGATCGTCGATCTTGCCGACTTACTAAACAAAATGGGAGCGCGCGTAAACGGCGCCGGATCGGAGACGATCCAGATCGAGGGAGTTGAATCACTCGGCGGTGCGCAGCACACGATCATCCCGGATCGAATTGAAACCGGAACATTCATCGTCGCGGCTGCACTCACGCAGGGCCAACTCGAGATCAAAGATTGCCGTCCCGATCATCTCGAAGCTGTGATCGCACAACTCAGAAGTGTTGGCGTCGAGATCCGCGAAGTCAATCCGACGACGTTGGAAGTTACCTGTCCCGACGGGCTGAAGGCAGGCAACGTCACCACGCATCCGTATCCTGAATTTCCGACTGACATGCAGGCGCAGTACATGGTTTTGATGACGCAGGCGCGAGGACGATCGGAGATCGTGGAGACAGTTTTTGAAAACCGTTTTATGCATGCGTCGGAGCTTCAGCGCATGGGAGCGCAAATTCACATCGACGGCCGCGCGGCGATCGTCGATGGTCCAACAACATTGCACGGCGCGCGCGTGATTGCGTCGGACCTGCGGGCGTCGGCTTCGCTTGTTCTTGCGGGGCTGATTGCGAAAGACGAGACGGTGATCGATCGCGTTTACCATATCGATCGTGGCTATGAAAAGATTGAAGCGAAGTTACGCACGGTTGGTGCGGACATTGAACGAATCATCGCCCCGGTCACGACACAGCCGATTCTTGAGCCGGTTTAGGGAGTGAGAAATGTCAGAAGCGAATTGTTTGTTTTGCAAGATCATCGCCGGAGAAATTCCGGGTGAGTTTCTGCACCAGGATGAGCAGTGTGTGGTGGTGCGCGATATTCATCCGCAAGCGCCGATGCACGTGCTGGTGATTCCACGCGAGCATCTGGAATCACTCGATGATGCCTCGCAAAAGGAAGAGAGTTTACTGGGACACTTGTTGCGTGTTGGGGCGCGGGTGGCAAACGAGCAGGAGCACGATAGTTACCGGACGGTGATCAATACCGGCGCCGGTGCAGGGCAGTCAGTGTTTCACCTGCACGTACACATTCTTGCTGGGCGCCCGATGAACTGGCCGCCAGGGTAACGCGGATAAACGCGGATTTTGAATCCGGATTTAAAATCCGCGTCTTCTGTGGCTAATTTACCTTCGGAGCTACAGACCTCACGGCTTCCGAGACGCCCTCTTCATACTTCTTGAAGTTCTCGTTAAACCTGCGCGCGAGATCCTTCGCCTGCTGGTCGTACGCGTCCTTATCTGCCCACGTATTCCGCGGCTGCAGCACTTCGTTCGGAACCTCCGGACACGACACTGGAACGTTCACTCCAAAAATCGGATCAGGCTGCGTCTCGACATTCGCCAGCGACCCATTCAGGATCGCGCGAATCATCGCACGCGTGTGACTGATCTTCATGCGCTGGCCCACGCCGTATGGTCCACCACTCCAACCCGTGTTAACCAGCCAGCATGCGGCATTGTGCTTCGCCATCTGCTTGCCCAGCAGATCCGCATAAACGCCCGGATGCAGCACCATGAACGGCGCACCAAAGCACGTTGAAAACGTTGCTTCGGGTTCCTTGATACCTTTCTCAGTGCCGGCAACTTTCGCCGTATAACCCGAGAGGAAGTGATACATCGCCTGCTCAGGCGACAAGCGCGCGACCGGCGGCAACACGCCAAACGCATCAGCCGTCAGCATGATGATGTTTCGCGGATGACCAGCCTTACCTTCAGGCACGATGTTGCTGATGCTTGTGAGCGGATACGAAGCGCGTGTGTTTTCGGTGCGGCGCGCGTCGTCGAGATCGATCTGCCGTGTGGCCGGATCGTAAATCACGTTCTCGAGGATCGTGCCAAACATCTTCGTCGTGCGATAAATGTCAGGCTCGGCCTCTTCCGAGAGTTTGATCACCTTCGCATAGCAGCCACCTTCGAAATTGAAAACTCCATCGTCGGACCAGCCGTGCTCGTCGTCGCCGATCAGGCGTCGTTCGGGATCGGCGGAAAGAGTCGTCTTGCCTGTTCCTGACAAGCCAAAGAAGATCGCGACGTCGCCTTCACTGCCGACGTTTGCGGAGCAGTGCATGCTCATCACGCCACGTTGTGGCAGCAGGTAGTTCATGATCGTGAACGCGCTCTTCTTCGTTTCGCCGGCGTAAGAAGTGCCGCCAATCAAGACGAGGCGCTGGCTGAAGTCCATCAGGATGAACGTCGGCGATCTTGTGCCGTCTCGTTGTGGATCGGCCTGGAAACTCGGAAAGTTGATGATGGTAAATTCAGGCTGGTGCGGCTCGGTTTCGCCACTGTTGCTGATGAACATCGTGCGTGCAAACAGCGAGTGCCACGCGAGTTCGCTGACGACCCTGATCGGCAGACGGTATTTCGGATCTGCGCCGACGAAAGTGTCCTGCACGAAAAGTTCGCGACCCTTCGCATGGGCCATCATGCGTTCTTTCAGTGCGTTGAACTTGTCTTGCGGGAAATCTTTGTTTACATCGCCCCAAAAAACCTTATCCTCGCTGCCGGGCTCGCGCACGATTGCTTTGTCTTTCGCGGAGCGTCCGGTGTGTTCGCCAGTGTCGACGAGGATGACGCCGTGATTCGAGAGTGTGCCTTCTTTGCGGCGTGCGATCTCTTCGTAGAGTTCGGGTGTGCTGAGGTTCCAGTAAACCCTCGACGCGTCTTTGATACCGTAGTTGTCTAACTCGTATGCAGTGTTTTTGTGGCCCAGATGTTCAGTTCTTGCTTCAGTGCGAGTCGAAGCCATTAAGTGTGTCTCCAATCAAAAAACGAAAAAGTCCTAAAGAGCGATTGATTTCAGGTATAGCGGAACTACATGTCGTCTCCGTCGCTGCGCTGTTGTGCTAAATGGCGCAAGGCGTCAGAGAGGTCACGTGCGGCGCGATCGATACGATCGGCGGCCATTTGTAACGATTGGACCTCGTCGGGTGAACGAGAGGCGACGGCAGCCAAAGCGGCTTCCACTTGCTCTCTCAAACGGTTTGCCTCATTTTCGGTTTCTTGTTCCGCGCGGGATTTCTGTGAAGCTGCTGCCTGCTTGTTCATTAGTAATTATGTCTACGGAAAGATGGAAATAAAATTTACAAGGCGATAAGTCTGACATTTGCGATTAAAACAGGCAAGTGCAGGTGGCGAAAGTCGCGTTTCGCGGGCGAAAAAGCACAAAAAGCGCAAATATGACGACCAGGTTTACGGCCGCTGAGTGGAAACTCGTGCAACGGCTCAACACGCCGGCGAAGGTGCAGCGGTTTTTCAGTGAGATGGCTTACAACCGGGAAACCGGGGGCGGCACGATGCGTTCGTTTCGAGAAGTGTTGAAACGAAAAGAGGTCCATTGTCTCGAAGCTGCGGTCAGTGCGGCAGTGATCCTGGAGCAACACGGGTATGCGCCGCTGCTCCTGGATCTCGAGTCGGTGGACTTGCTGGACCACGTGATCTTTGTTTTCAAAGAGGATGGACGGTGGGGGTCGGTGGCGCGTTCACGCGATATTGGGCTTCATGGCCGCAAGCCAGTGTTTCGATCTTTGCGCGATCTGGCGTGGAGTTACTTCGATCCTTACGTCGATTTCACCGGGCGGCTGAAGAGTTATGGTGTAACGAGTCTTTATGAATTAGGCAACTACGACTGGCGTTTCTCACCGCGCCGGATGATAAAAATCGAGGACCACCTGCGCGCCATTCCCCACAAC
>DASTQB010000167.1:0-6583 GCA_035761985.1 Pyrinomonadaceae bacterium | reverse complement strand
TGGTCCAACTACACTGTCGAAGCCGACGTTTCAGCGACGCAGAAGCGACGCCAGCAAGGTGACGCCGGTGTAATCGCGCAACGCTACGTATTGGCCATTTACGGCAACAGCCAGATGCTGCATCTCGAGCCGTGGCAGCCTGAAACCGAACGCACGAGGAGCATGGCGTTCGCATGGAAACCCGATACGTGGTATCGATTGAAACTGGAAGTCGCAAATCTTCCCGACGGCAAAACCCGCGCGCGCGGAAAAGCATGGGCCGTGGGTGAGCCGGAACCCGCCGCGTGGATGATCGAACGCATCGATCCGATTCCCAACCGGCAGGGAGCGCCCGGAATATTCGGCAACGGTCTCGCTGAAATCTACTTCGACAACATAAAGGTGTACGCCAACAAATGAGATTCAAAATGTTAAAGTCAAACGCATTTCTACCGGCTAACAGCAATCGACCGTCACGCCTCCGGATAGCTGTCCTGATTTCAGCGCTCGTTGCCATGAGTGTTGCTGTTTACACCGTGGCGCCGTCTGTTTCCGCATCCGATCCCGGTTCCGGTGATTGGCCCATGTGGGGCGGCACTCCGGATCGCAACATGATCTCCAACATGAAAGGGTTGCCGACGAGCTGGGACGTGAAGACCAAGAAGAACGTCAAGTGGGTGGCCCAACTCGGCTCGCAGACTTACGGCAACGTCGTAGTGGCCGGCGGGATTGTTTACGTCGGCACAAACAACGAGGGACTGCGTGATCCGAAGATCACCGGGGACAAGGGCATTTTGATGGCGTTTCGCGAGTCAGACGGCCAGTTCCTGTGGCAGATGGTCCATGACAAGCTCGCTGCCGGTCGCGTAAACGACTGGCCGTACCAGGGCGTCGCATCTTCTCCGCTCGTCGAAGGCGATCGCGTTTACTACGTTTCGAACCGCGCCGAGCTCGTGTGTCTCGATGCGCAGGGTTTTCGCGACAAAGAGAACGATGGTCCAGTCACGGATGAGAAACTGACCGGCGAATTCAACGGCGACGTCGTCTGGCGTTTCGACATGATCGAGGAAGTCGGCGCACTGCCGCACAACCTTGCGAACTCATCACCCGTCTCGCACGGCGATCTGATCTTCGTCAGCACCTCGAACGGCCAGGACGAAAGTCACGTGAACGTACCTTCGCCGAAAGCGCCGGCGATCATCGCAGTCAACAAGAAGACCGGAAAGCTCGTGTGGGAAGACAATTCCGTGCACGACAAAATTCTGCACGGGCAGTGGTGCTCGCCGACGGTGGGTACGATCGGCGGCGTGGTCCAGGTCGTACACGGGCAGGGCGACGGCTGGGTTCGTGGCTACGAAGCCGCGACCGGGAAGAAGCTCTGGGAGTTCGACACAAACCCGAAAGATTCCGTGTGGCCGAAAACACGCAACGAGATCATCAGCACGCCGGTCATCTACGAGGACAAAGTTTATCTCGCCAACGGTCAGGATCCGGAACACGGCGAAGGCGTGGGCCACATGTACTGCATCGACGGCACCAAGCGCGGCGACATCACGAAGAGCGGACTCATCTGGCACTACGACAAAATCCGTCGCTCAATCTCGACCCCGGCGATCAAAGACGGGATTGTTTACCAACCTGACTTCAGCGGTTTCCTCCATGCGATCGATGCCAAGACCGGTCAGCAGTTGTGGGTACACGACGTTTTCGCCGCGGTCTGGGGATCGCCGTTGTTAGTTGACGGCAAGCTCTATCTCGGCGATGAAGACGGCGACGTGGTGATCCTGCAGGAAGGTAAAACCAAGAAGGTGCTCGCCGAACTAAACATGGGCAGCTCTGTTTACTCGACACCTGTTCCGGCAAACGGAACCCTTTACATCTCGAACCGTAATCAACTGTACGCATTGTCGGAAGCTACTGCACCCAAGCCAACTACCGCGCGGAGAAAATGAGGTCTTTCGATTTTCAACCTCGTACTCGCGTGGTGTTTGGCGCAGGAGTGATTGACCGTCTCGGCGACCTGGCGCGTGAACTGAATTTCAAGCGCACGCTGCTGGTCGCCGATCATGGTCTGGTTGCGTCCGGACACGTCGATGAAGCAGTCACGCCGCTTGAAAAAGCGGGCGTGGAGGTGTTTCGTTTTCACGATTTCGAAAGCAATCCCGACACGCGAATGGTGGAGGCAGGGACCCGCTTCACCTCCTCACTGAACATCGATTCGATCATCGGACTCGGCGGCGGGAGTTCGCTGGATTGTGCGAAGGGCATCAACTTTCTGCTGACCAACGGCGGCCGCATGTCTGACTATCGCGGTTATGGACTGGCAACGAAACCGATGTTGCCGATGATTGCCATACCTACGACCGCAGGGACCGGAAGTGAAGGACAGACGTACGCGCTGATCTCTGACGCCGAAACTCATGTGAAGATGGCGTGCGGCGATCCGAAGGCGGCGTTTCGAGTTGCGCTTCTCGATCCGGCACTGACAGTTTCACAACCACAAAGTATCACTGCGATATCGGGCTTCGACGCCATCGCTCACGCTGTCGAAACGGCAGTCACTACGAAACGCAATCCACTCTCGGAACTGTTCTCACGCGAGGCGTGGCGGCTGCTCGAGCCGAATTACGAACGCGTGCTCAGCCAGCCGGATAACCTCGAGGCACGTGGTGCGATGCAGCTCGGAGCGTTTTACGCTGGAGTTGCGATCGAGAATTCAATGCTCGGCGCTACTCACGCGTGTGCGAATCCGTTGACTGCCCGCTACGGAACGGCGCATGGCGCTGCGATCGCGATGTTGCTGCCGTCGGTCGTGCGCTGGAACGAAAGCGTTGCCGCGGATGATTACGCGAAGCTTCTTAAATGGTCGAGTGTGGCGGATAAAAGGCACGATCTCACGCCCACAGAAGCGCTCGCGCGCCGTCTCGAAGAGCTGGCTGAAGCCGGCGGGCTGCGGCAACAGCTCCGCACGATGGGAATGAAAGAAACTGAGCTCACGGAACTTGCATCTGAAGCCGCGGAGCAATGGACCGGAACATTTAATCCGAGACCATTTAACAAAGAAGGAGCAATCGAGGTCTACCAATGCGTGTATTGAAGATTTTATTTCTGATCCTGACCGTGGCGATCTCAGCGATGGCCGACACGCCGGCGAACAACTGGGCGCAGTTCCGGGGAAATCACTCGCTGACCGGAGTGTCGCAGTCAAACGTCCCCACGTCGCTGAAACCGTTGTGGACGTACGAAGCAGGTGATTCGATCGAATCGTCAGCAGCGATAGTTGGTGGAACTGTTTTTGTCGGCTCGAACAAAGGCGATCTCGTCGCGCTCAGTCTTGAAAACGGATCGGTCTACTGGACCTTCTCGACGGGAGCGCCGGTTGGTGAATCGTCGCCTGCTTACGGTGGTGGTGTGGTCTACATCGGAAATCAGAGTGGATGGCTTAACGCGGTAAGCGCGTCTGACGGCAGAAAGCTGTGGGCCTTCAAAACGGGCGGCGAGATTAAGTCGTCGCCGGTCGTCGTGGGCGATTCGGTTTTGATCGGCTCATATGACGAACATCTTTACAGCGTCTCTGCGCGCACCGGTTCAATGCAGTGGCGGTTCAAAACGAATGGACCAGTGCACGCAACTCCGGGCATTGCCGATGGGCTGGCGTTCATCGCGGGCTGTGACGAACTATTTCGCGCTATACGGATATCGGATGGGAAAGAGGTTTTCAGCGTTTCGTCAGGCGCGTACACGGGCGCGTCGCCGGCATTGCGAGGCGGCAACGCGTTCTACGGCACGTTTGATAATGAAGTGCTGGGAGTAGATCTGGGCAAACGCGAAATCGCCTGGCGCTATGAGCATCCGCAACGGAAGTTTCCGTTTTACTCGTCGGCGGCAGTGACGTCGTCGCACGTGATACTCGGTGGGCGCGACAAGATGGTCCATGGATTGACGTTGGCCGGGAAGGGTGCGTGGACGTTTACGACGCGCGCGCGTGTGGAATCGTCGCCTGCAATTGCGGGAGGGCGCGTGTTTATTGGTTCAAACGACGGGCGGTTTTACGTTTTGAATGCGAATACTGGCGCGAAGCTGTGGGAATTCGATGCAGGTGCGGCGCTGTCGGCTTCGCCGGCGATTGCGAACGGGCGCATCGTGATCGGTTCGCAGGACGGCCGCCTGTATTGCTTCGGTTAAATCCTTTGACAGGATTACAGGATTTTCAAGATTTACATGTAAATCATGTTAAATCCTGAAATCCTGTCTAACCCTACTTGAGAACAGCGACAGCTTCGATTTCAATCCGCGCGTCGCGTGGCAGGCGCGCAACCTGCACAGTTGTCCGGGCCGGTGGATCGCCCTTGAACTGCTTTCGGTAAAGCTCGTTCATCGCGTTGTAGTCGTTCATGTCGGCCAGAAACACAGTCGCCTTCACCATGTGGTCCACACTGCTTCCTGACGCTTCCAGCACGCCCGTCAGGTTCTTGAACACCTGATGGAATTGCGCTTCAAATCCGCCTTCGGGAAACTGGCCCGTTTTCGGATCGAGCCCGATCTGTCCCGACGTGTAAACAAGATCTCCCGTGATGATCGCCGGTGAGAAGATCCCGTTTGGAGTTCCTGTCTTGACTACACGGCGTTTCGAAGGCGCAGAACTTTGACTCGCAACCAGTACGCACGTGCAGGCGATCGCGACGACTATCAGCGTCAGTCTTTTCATCGTTCTCTACCTCCAAAATACCTTTCCACAGTGCCTGCGGAAGGTTTCCTGGTCATCATCGATACGACATACATCAACAACGCCGAGATCAGCACCATCGGCACCACCGGCATGAAACCAAATACAGCCGTGCCTCCCGGCGTTCGCGACAACACTTCAACACCACCCGGCGCCCAGAGTACGGTCGCCGGTCCAGGTGCAGGCGCGGGGACCACTTCCTGGAGGATCGCGACAAACGCCACTGCCGCCGCCACCCACACCGTCACCGCCAACGCGCCCCACTTCGTGCTTCCTCGCCAGAACAACGCTGCGATCAGCAGTGGCGACAACGCAGCGAATCCTGAAAAGCCATACTGGATCGCAAGCTCAAAGATCGTCTCCGGCGCACGCAATGCGACTGCATAGGCAAAGAGAGTGATCAGGACAATGAAAATACGTCCGGTCATCACCTGCACAGTCTCGCCAAAGCGCGCTTTTCCGCCGTAGAAGGCGAAAACGTCCTCCGTAAACATAGTCGAGAGAGCGAGGATCTGTGAGTCACTGGCCATCACTGCAGCCATGATTCCGGCGCCGAGCAAGCCCGCGAGCCACAGCGGTGCGAACCGTTGCAGCAACAACATGATCACGTCGTCGCCTGCCGATTGCTCTCGCAACTGATCGCGCGCTTCAGGTTCCATGGTCCGGCCTTGTGTCGCCAGCACTCGACGCGCCTCCTGCTTCGCGCGGATCTGGGGAACATCAGCAACGCGGTTCGCCATCAGGCCCAGAAACACGCACGGCAACCAGATCGCGAGTATGCACACGGGATAGAAGATGACTGTCTTCTTGAAGTGCTTCATCTTCTCGGCAGTCAAACAAAAGATCAGGATGTGTGGAAATGCGATGGCCGAAAGCGGAATGAACGTGTAGCTGAAAAAGTAGTAAGGCGAGATGCGTTCGCGCGTTAGGAGATAAGCGAGTGGCGATTGCTGCATCGCCTGCGCCGCGCTTCCAAAACCTCCCATGCCCGCACCGATCACAATCAACGCGATCGCGCCGAAGCACAGGAAGAGCACCGTTTGAAAAGTGTTGACCCATGCCGTGCCGCGCATGCCGCCGAAGAAGACATAACTCATCACCACCATCGCCACGATCGCGCCGCCAAACCAGAATGGGACCAGGCCGCCGCTGATCGAGTTGAGCGTCGTGCCGCCGCCCATGATACCGATGATGATGTACGGAACCAGCAGCACCGCCTGGACCGCAAAGATGACCGTGCCGATGTGGCTGCATTCCCAGCGATCTCTGAACATCTGCACCGGCGTCATGAAGCCGTACTTCTTGCCGAGCGCCCACATGCGTGTGCCGATCAGAAAGATGGTCAACGGAATAACGAGACCTGAAGATGAAGCCATCAAGCCGAAAGTCACGATGCCGTTGTTGAATGCATGGCCCGACGATCCGAGGATCGCAAACGCGGTCATGTTCGTGCCGAAAAGTGAAAACAGAAATACGAATGGACCAAGCGAGCGGCTCGCGAGAAAGTAGTCTTCAGCTTTTCCGCGTCCCGACGCACGACGAAAAGCAAAGATGCCGATGTATACGACGGTCGCAAGGTAAAGAAAAACGACTATGGCAGGAATCAACGGGCTTCGTCCTCCCTGGGCTGTGCTTGTTCGACCTCTTGTTCAAGGTGAGACGGCCAGGCGAAGGTGACGAGGAGCCACATCACAAACGACGCGGCTACAGAGAAACATCCCTGGTAGAAGAGTCCGATGGGGATGAAACCAAAAACCAGGTATGAACTCCGCCAGAACCAGATGTCCTGATGAAGTATGTAGAGTGCGACGACAGCAACAACGAGCAGTGTCTTTTTCATTGTGGAGGGCAGAACTTAGCAAGTGGATTTGGCGAGTG
>DASTQB010000166.1:0-6481 GCA_035761985.1 Pyrinomonadaceae bacterium | reverse complement strand
CGGATTTTTATCCGTGTTATCCGCGGCCCGGTTTTTTAGTAAATATTGCCGCCGGCCTGGGTTGACGTGATCGATCCGTTGTTTACGTTGAGTGTGTAGGCGACGCCGCCAGTGCCGGTCCAGGTGGAGAAGTTGAACGTGCCTCCCTGCGGCAACTTGTAGACGCCGATGTTGAGATACGTCAATGGAGTCCTGTCTGCGAGCACCTGTGCGGGACCCGGCGCCTGAAGGAAATAAGCCGCGCCCGTACCCACGATCGTAGCTGCGCCAGCCGAAGTCACCAGTAGCGCTGTCTCCTCATCGATACCGATGCCGCGCGGTTGTGCCGCCCAGCCATTGTTTACGATGCGCGCCAGAAACACGAGCGATCTTCCCATTCGATCACGCGTCACAAAATGTGAATCGTAAAGCTTAGCGACGCCGAGTGGTGATTGAAACAGATCCCGATCGAGCGTGACGTAACGATGAAACGGATTCGCCAGCGCCTGGCTCGACGTCACCGATCCGAGCGCGCCGGTGTAAACGAACTGGCTGAGAACAGCCAGACCCGCACTCGTTCCACCAACAGGAACCTGCTTCGTATTGATCAGAAAGTTCACGCCTGTTTGCACTGCGGTTCCACGCCACAAGGCAACATACGTCGACTGATCGCCACCGGCAATCCAGAGCGCCTCGGCGTTTTGAATTTGAGTGCTGACATAGGCCGAGTTTGCGCCGGTCACACTCGTGATGATGATCGTCTCGACTGAATCCATCTGCGGACAGAGTCCCTGAATGTAAGGGTTGTAAGCGTCAGTGCCGGAGGTGCGTATGACGAGAAAGTCGCCCCCGCCTGCGCGCTGGCACATCCACTGAAACGCAGCGTCGACGTCTGAACCACCGCCCATCAAAACGAGTCCTGGAGTGAGCGTCGCCGCCGGTTGCGCGTCGGCGGAGTTACCGGCAGTAAACGAGGTGAACCCCGTCTTTGGACCAGCAAAAACCGTGGTCGAGAGGGCACAGAAAACTGCCACTGTTAACAACAACGAACGAAGACAAACGTGTACGGTGTGAGTCAGCATCGGATCCTCCGGAAGGTTTGAAAAATGACTTGTTTATAACACGTAAATCCGCGCACGAGAATAGTTTGTGAGGGAACATTTCTCCCGTTTTCGCGTTTAAAGATCAGCAGAATCGATTGCCCAGACTCTGTACCAAAGCTCGCAGATCTTGAACAATCACTCAATCAAATTACCGGCAAGTGCCAGGAGATTTGTATGCATACTCAAGAAAACCACCAAGCGGAAAATTACGCCTCCGAGCCCCACAACCAACAAGCTTGCAGAGAGTACGACCCTCAGGATTTCAGCCAGCAAGCCATCAACCGCGGACAACGACAAATCAACTTCGCCCTCACTGTTGTAGACGAGAAACTCGCCAGGGCCCTTGAAGTATTACGGGATACACTTGCAAAAACACCCGGCCTGGCCCGTATCAATTTCGATGTAGTAGACGAGGCGATATCAGACGTTTACAACACGAGTCGCAAGGTCGCAGACATCAAGCCTCCGGGTTGCGATCCGATGTGGTACTAGACGTAGTTTCTCAGCATCTGATCTACGCAGGCCTATTCCTCGCTAACGATGGTGACGTTGTTGTTCATAGGACCACGTTGACATGCGAGTTGTTTGTAGTCAGGCGACCAGGCGTATGCGTAGATCAGATCGCTGTTGAAATCTGTGAGTTGCTTCGATTCACCAGTGCGTAGATCGTAGCTCCAGATGTTTGAGTATCCGTTGACGTTCTTGATGTAACTGAACTCGTGATCACTGAGCCAGTAGACCCGCTGCCAGTCCTGCATCGGAACTGAAAACTCCCGCAAACGCCGGCCTCCTTCCGCGTTTAAAATAGCCACACCAGTCGAGCCGCCATCCAGGTCATAACGCGCAGCGATAAACTTGCTGTCAGGTGAGAATACGGGCATACGATATCGCTCGCCGATCATTACCGGCTCACCGCCTTCCAGCGGAACTTTCCAGTTACTCATGGTTCTCTTGAGCTGGTTGTCATAAGCAACCCACTGATTATCCGGCGAGCAGGAGGGATAGAAGTTGGCGTCGCTGAAGGTCAGTTGTGTTGGACCACTGCCGTCCTCGGCATTCATGCGCCAGATATTGAAAGGACCGTTTCGGTTCGAAGTAAACACGATGAAGCGGCCGTCTGCTGACGCGACAGGCATGTAGTTGTCGGCTGTGTTAGCCGTGAGTTGCACCTGGTTAGAACCATCCGGATCAACTCGGAAGATATTGAGCCCGTCCGGGGCCATCGACGAGTAAAGGATGTTTCCTTTGCGGGTCCAACTAAGTCCATAGCTAAGACCTGCTCCCGGTAATATCACAGACATCTTCTGAAGTTCTCCGGGCGACGAGACCCAGATCTGCCACCTGAGACTTTTCTGAATCGTTACGATTTTGCCTGCTGCCAGACTGACGGTCCTGTATTCATCGGTGTCGAAGGTCAGCCTTTGCGCAGTCCCGTCAGGCAAACGAATCCGCCACAGGTGGAAGGGAGACGTCGCATGCTCTCGAGCACTGATGACAAGGCTTGTCATGTCGTTCTGCCAGGCCACTCCGTAGATTGAGAACCATGAGCGTTGTCCGATCCGTTGTTCGTGACCGGTTTCGACATCGAAGCCCACGAGATTCGTGTGAAAGCCATCACTCCAGCGGCCTTCAGGACAGACCACCATCTTGCCGTCAGGCGACCACGCGAGACCAAACTCGGAAAGCGTGTCGTCTCCTTGGCGAGTAGCGATCACTTGCTCGTTTGTTCCGTGGATGTCTGACAGCACGAGCGCATATTCGGGTGTCTTGTAATAGCGAACGAAGGCCATGCGATCGCCGCGAGGCGACACGCTTACCGGACTATCGACGTGTTTGTTCAACATGGTCGGGTTGTTGCCGGGCCATGCGAGTCGATAGAGAATGCCGTCGCGATCTTTCTCTCTACGTGTGAAGTAGAGGTAGTTGCTGTCGGGTGAAAACGAAACCCCGAGATATTTCACATCATCTGCAGCAACGGCTATCGATGAAGCGAACGTAGCAGCGTTAGTGACTTTCAGAAGCTGCTTGCCCTTCTCTTCTTCAGCGTGGGCCACCCATTTGCCATCGGGAGAGATTGCCGCGCTGACGGACGTTCCGGCGTTTGTCAGCAGATTCATTTTGGAATCACGAGCGACGCCTGCCGATTGGACCGCGTTCCTCTGGTTTACAACCTTATTGAGCCAGCGCGCTGCGAATGGAAGAAAAAACAGCAAAGCGAGCACACCGGTTGCTCCTGCGAAGAGTGCCGCTGCTTTGTATGTTTTCTCGACCTCATTGAACAGAGAATCCGCAGTCAATGATTTGAAGCGCCTGAATATCGCTGAACGTTGGACCCTCGTTGCAAACGTTTGCGTGCCGGGATCCGGCGTGAAATAGCCGTCCGAGTTGTGTTCCAACTCACGCTTCAAACTACTCAGGTCAGAAGTTAGCTTCGTTACGGTTTTGTATCTGAGGTCGCAGTTTTTTTCGAGCGCCTTCTTCACGACCTCACGCACTTGCACGGGTACTTCATCCGGAAACGCAAGCTCCGGCGGCTGGGGCGACAAAATCAAAGCGATAGATTCGTTGCGTGATGGCGCTTCGAACGGCGTGGAGCCCGTCAGCATCTCGTAAAGAACGATGCCCAGGCTCCAGATATCGGTCTGTTCGTCGACTGAAGCCTCGCGCAGTTGCTCCGGAGACATGTACTTAATCGTGCCCATCACCGCGCGCGACTCAGTGCGCACTTCATCAACGGCGTGCTGTCGATCTGTAAGCACTTCCGTGAGCTTCGCCAGTCCGAAGTCCACCACTTTCACGTAGCCGTCGGGACGCAACATGATGTTTTCCGGCTTGATGTCGCGATGAACGATGCCAACTGCGTGTGCACTTGCGAGTGCGGCGCCGACCTGGACCGCAACTTGCAAAACTTCGACAGGCTTCAACGTTCCTCGCGCGAGTCGGTCGCGAAGCGTTATGCCCTGGATGTACTCCATCGCGATGAAGTGCCGGCCGTTGTCAGTGATCCCGATCTCGTGGATCACGCAGACGTTGGGATGATTGAGGGCTGAAGCGGCGCGTGCCTCCTGCTCGAATCGACGGACACGCTGCGGGTCGGTTGCGAATCCAGGTGAGATGAGTTTGAGTGCGATCTTGCGGTTTAGTTGCGCGTCGTGTGCGAGATAGATCTGGCCCATGCCTCCCGCGCCGAGCGAACAGAGGATCTCGTAGCGTCCGACTTTTTGACCAACTGAAAACTCCGTTTCCTCGCTCGCGAGCATTCCTGCTGCAAACTCGTATGCCGGAGCACTGAGAAAATCGTCGTTGTCTGCATCCGCGGTGAGTAAGGCTTCCACCTCGTCGCGCAGCGAGGCATCGTCTTTACAGACTTCGTCGAGATAATCAGAACGCTCGGCACCTGTTCGGTCGCGAGCGTAGTGAAATATCTCTTTTATTTGTTTCCATCTCTCATGGGTGATCATGGCACTTAGGAGGTTTGCGTTTACCTTTGTGTAACGCGAGATCCGTCGCGTAAGTCCCTCAAGAAGAATCCCTGGTTCTTGTCAGCTCGCGTTTGAGGTAGGCTTTTGCCACTTTCCATTCACGTTCGACTGTCGCATGTGAAGTGTGCATCACTTCCGCCGTCTCCTTGATTGTCAGGCCGCCAAAAAACCGCAGTTCGACGATTCGCGCCTGGTTCGGGTCGAGCTCTTCAAGCTGATTCAGGATCTCGTGAAGCGCGAGCAGATCGGCATCAGGCTGGGCGCCAAAAGCCGCGACGTTTCTGAGTGAAACACAGTAACGATCGCCGCCGCGCTTGGAGGCGTAGTGCGCGCGGGCATAGTCGACGAGGATACGTCGCATGAGGCTCGCCGCAACGCCAAAAAACTGCGCGCGGTTTTGCCAGCTCATGCGATGCTGCTCCGAAAACTTCAGGAACAACTCATTAACTAAGGCCGTCGGTTGCAACGTGTGCTCGCGGCGTTCACGGCGAAGATAGCCCACGGCGATACGGTGAAGTTCGTCGTAAACAACGGACATCAACTCGTCGCGCGCGCTTTCTTCGCCTTTGCTCCAGCGTTCGAGTAGTTGAGTAATGCCTTCTGCGGATGTTCGTTTATCTCTGATGTTTGGTGAAAGCATTTCGGAGTCGAGTGGGAGATCGCAAGGAACTGTGGCCGGGATTCTAACATTTGAGAATTTCTGAGGGAATCTCTTCGCGGATTTCGCGTTTAGCCTTACATAGGGAAGCGAGCGGGTTTCTCTCGACCCGATCGATGCTCTTTGGAAGTCTCACCCCGCGCCATGACAAAGCGGCCGAGCAAGCCTAGACACCTCCGCTCGCCGCTTTGTCTACCTCCCCCTGCCAGATCCATGGCAGCTAGTTCAGCGTTCAACCTTTAGGTTGTCTCTGCAACTGGCAAGCTAAACCTTGAACTCTGAACCGATTTATTCTCATGACACAGGAAGGCACGCACTCTCACCTTCTGCCCAGTTCTTCGCTTCTTTCAACTATGCCTCCGCTGACGGAGATACGCGTGAAGAGCACCTACTCGCGCAGGCTGGAGCGGCTCTGGTCTTTCATCGAACAATCGTACGCGGATCCTGACATCCGTCTCACAGACGCGGCCAGGCACAGTGGCGCGAGTCCGGATCATCTCAACCGTCTGCTGCGTCGTTTCGCGGGCACGACCTTTCATCATCTTCTCTCGCGCTACCGCATCGAGAAATCGCTCGAGTTGCTCCACGCGAAGAACTACACGCTCACCGAGATTTATAGCCGGTGTGGATTCAATAGCCCGTCTACGTTTGACCGGCAGTTCAGGAAGTGGGCCGGCTGTTTGCCGAGTGAGTATAAGAAGCGAATCACATCTCGCGAATCGAGTGGGCACAAAACGTCGATGGCGATTTCTGAATAAACGCGAACGCTTTTTGAAGAGACAGTATTCGCAGGATCCTTAAACTCACAGTCTCCTTGGTAAGGGGTGGAGGCGATCGATGACTGGTCCATTCGAAAGGGGGTTATCGATCGCCTCTTTGATACTCAACGAAGAAGGCAAGACATCCTTACGACTATCCGAGCCGCGTCGAGCAGGATTGCAGGATGTTGCAGATGAAAGATCGGTAATCCTGTAATCCTGTCTAAGAATTTGGATTTCGCTTTCGATCTTTCAGAATTAATCGAACCCCAAAGTATCCAAATGCGTTCTTGAAGCATCACAGGTCACGTCGTAAGACTTGTTTACCTCGCGACAATGATTTCAAACCCCTTAAGGAGATCACTCAATATGCGAGACAAGACCGAATTACCCATCCCCGAAAGCTCCGAGCCTTTCTTCGCGCGTTTTCTCGAAGGCCAGGAAACCTCAAAGGATTCCTTCCTGACGCTCAAGTACCCGTCCGATCGCGACGAGATCGAT
>DASTQB010000165.1:0-6517 GCA_035761985.1 Pyrinomonadaceae bacterium | reverse complement strand
TGACTGACGGCGAACGGCTTGCAATGCTCAGCAAACCGGCAGTAGTACGTATCGTCGATGGAGCAGCGGGTCAGGTTTGGTTTCAGCCACCCGGCACCAATGGACAGCAATTCAACGTTTCCGCAGTCTCGCTCGGCTCGGGCTTCTTCATCAGTTCCAACGGCTACATCGCTACCAACGCACACTGCGTATCGATGACCAAGGACGGTGAACAAAAAGCGAAGGAGACGCTGCTGTGGCAGTTGGTCCAGCAGATAGCCCAGCAGCTTGGCAGGGATCCGCGGAGCTTCAGTTCGCAGCAGATCCAGTTTATCGATGAGCACAGCACGCTCCAGAGCTTCCAGCGCTTTCACCACGTGATCATTCCTGACGGCAGCGCGTTCCCGTTTGAGATCAAGCAGTACGGCGCGCCTACCGGCCAGGGCGCAGATCAAGGCAAAGACGTGGCCGTCATCAAGATCGAAGTCAGGAATGCGCCGATTCTTAAACTCGCCGACTCGGAAAAGGTCCAGTTGCAGGACCACGTAACCGTGATCGGTTACCCGGGCGCAGCAGACACTTTCGATTCCGGGCTCCTCAGCCAGCGCTCGGCATTAGAAGCAACTATCAACGACGGCAAGATCTCCGCGCGAAAGCAGTCAGCCAGCGGGGCGCCGATACTTCAAACGAGTGCGCCCGCAACGCACGGCAACTCAGGCGGTCCGGTATTGAACGATGCAAATGAAGTCGTGGGTCTGTTGACTTTCCGCGGCGACACTGTGAATGGTCAGGAAGTTTCGGGGTTCGCGTTCGTTGTACCTTCCAATACCGTCATGGAATACGTGAAGAGCGCGGGCGCTGCAAACGAGGAAGGCCCAACCGATCGTTTGTATCGTGAAGGCTTGACCTATTACTGGGACCAGTACTATTCATCTGCGATTCCGAAGTTTGAAGAAGTAAAGAGAATGTTCCCGCAGCATTCAGAAGTGGATCGGCTGGTCCAGAGTAGCCAGCAACTCAAGTCTGAAGGGAAGGAGAGATCAGATATGTCGCTGTGGATTGTAGGTATCATCCTGGCGTTGCTGTTTTTCTTTCTGGTCCTGGTGATCGTCATCGTCGCGGTAGTGGTGATTGCGAAGAAGCGCGGCAAAGCGAAGGCAGGCGCGCCGGGGCTTCGGGATGGTGGCAGACCTCAGGCTCCCGTGCTCACGCCGTCGCCGTCGCAGACGCCCGCGCCGTCGCCGTCGCCATCTGCGTTTGCGTCAGCGGGAGCGGGAAGTGGACACAACCCGTCTCCTTCACCGCCGCCACCGCCGCCGCCTCCGATGCCGAACATACCTGCCGGCGATCAGGGAATGACGGTTGATCTGTCGCGGACTGTCGCGATCTCCGATCCAGACATGTTCCCGATCGATCACGGATCGATCGCTTTCGTCTCCGGACCACTTTCGGGACAGGAGTTTCAGATCAAGGCTGCCGGCGAATTTATCGGACGCGATGGTGGATCGGCGCAGATCGTGATTCCGGACCCGCGGATCTCGAAGAAGCATTTGTGGATTGGCGTGAGGAATGGGCGCGTTGTGATCGAAGATCAGAATTCGCGCAACGGCACGTTTGTAAACGATCCGAAGACTGATCGTGTGACTGAGACTTCGTTGAGTTCAGGCGATGTAGTGATACTCGGTGAATCAGACGTCGCCCGGTTTGAGTATCGCGAATAAAAATCGGCGTTTTTGATCTGTGTCATCTGTGGTTAATAGCCACAGATGACACAGATAGTGAAGACGATTAAAGCGCCTTACACATTCCAGGCAGCCATTGCTCGCGAAGCACGCGCTCGTAGCTGGCCTTCACTTCAGCAAGTCCCCACCCTTTGCGCTGCCAGATCGATCCGTCCGCATACTCGATCCGGTTAATCAGCACCTTCTCTACAAACGGCTTCGCTGAGTTATCTGCCAGCGTCTTCACGTCAACAACGTCGCTTGGTCCAGAGAGACTAAAGCCCTCGAGCTCTTTCCCCTTCCCTGCCGCGATGCTCACACCACACAAAAACTGCCTTCGCGCGACAAGCTCCGGATTCGCAGGATCGTGAAACTGATACTCCCAGAAAACGATCTCCACAATCTTCTCGCTCGTATTCTGGACCTTGATCCGGTAGGCAAAACCATCCATCGGTTTCGACTTCGGCGCCGCTCTCGACTCCGCCACGCTCTTCTCCATCGCAGCGCTGCGGCCGTCGAGCGTGTCGCCATTCGGATCTCTAACTCCCTGCGGATCGTTCACTCTCGCATTGCGCGCGAAGTTCCGGTTCTGCGGAATCATCGCACGCGCCGGGACCGAAACTTCAGTTTCCGTTGTCTCAACATTTCGACGCGCACGCGTCCACTTGAAACTGTTCACTGTTAACGGCGAACCCTCATTCGTAGTGGGACCAGCTTGAAAGGGATTGAGGAACGCTAACAGAAGCGAAAGAAGTAGAAGGGTTTTCATAGTGCCTCCACGGCCGCTTGGATTGGCCGCAGTATGCGCCTGTTATGTCTGACATTCAACATTAAACGCAGCTGCAAAAAAATTCTTTTCACTTCGACGTTTGTGGTTAATAATAACGGCGGTTCTCCGTATTACCTCGCAGACCTAAGGTTCCTCTCTGTTTCTGTTAGAGAGTCCTTTAACCCACTCTTATCGGCCGGCACCTTGCCGGTTAAGGAAGGCTTTCCAATGAAAAATTTCAAGCATCTACCCTCAATGCTGAGTATTGTGTTTGTCATTGCATCCCTCAGTGTGTCGGTTCTGGGCCAAACAGCCGACGACAGAAACCCGCAGGCCACTCTCAGTGGCTTCGGTTCAGGGATTAGATTCGACGTTCCGGGTCCACACTCGGCGGTAACGCTGACTGTGCTGGCACCCGACGGTCAAACTTTCACCAAAGAATTTCAAGCGGGGAACAATCCGGAGTTCAGGTTAACAGACAGCAAGGGAGAACGACTGCCCGACGGGCAATATGTGTACGAACTGCGCGTCACTCCGATCATCGCGTCGGAAGTGAGAGAAGCACTCAGGGCCGCGCGGGCCAACGACAAAGGCGCCGAAGTGCAACGCGAACTGCGACGACGTGGACAATTGCCGTCACACCCGTTAGTCCAATCGGGGGGCTTTCTGGTTGTGAACGGTTCGGTGGTCGTGCCGGGCGCGATCGAAGGTGGACGAGGACACGCGATGGTGACGGAACAACCGGCAGCAGCACCAGCTCCGGTCGTAGCCTCTGCAAAACGCAGTGGTTACAAAATCCAGCGACATCACCCGCGGTTCATGGTCTTCGATCAAGTCATACCTGACGATCTGATCGTGCAGGGCAGTCTTTGCGTCGGCTTCGATTGCGTCAACAACGAGACCTTCGGCACGGACACAATCAAAGTTAAAGAAAACAACACGCGAATTACGTTCGAGGACACCAGCACCTCCGCCGGCTTCGCCGCCAATAACTGGCAGATCAGGGCCAACGATCAACCGAGCGGCGGTTCCAACTACCTCGGGTTCGTCGATCTCGGCGCAACTGCAATCGGCGAGTCGGGTACGATTGTGTTTGCAGTTGAAGCTGGTGCACTTGCGAATTCAATCCGCGTCGGCAGCAACAGCAAGGTCGGATTCAGGACCGCGACGCCGGTGTTGGACATGCACGCGAACACTAACGACACGCCGGCTATTCGACTCGAGCAAAACAACACCGGGGGCTTCACGGCGCAGACGTGGGACGTCGCCGGCAATGAAGCCAACTTCTTCGTGCGCGACGTGACGAGTGGTTCGCGTCTGCCGTTCCGCATTCGTCCAGGTGCGCCGACGAGTTCGATCGACATCGCGGCCAGCGGCAATGTCGGTATCGGCACTGCGAGTCCGGTGAAGAAACTTCATATCTCTGATGCCAACTCGCAAGTGTTTGTGGATAGACCAGCAAATACTGCGGCTAACTATGCCCTCGTCAACTTCGCGACCAACGGCGTGCAAAAGTACTTCTTTGGTCTAAACGCCGACTCGGATCCGAATGCGGATAAGCTTGCGTTCTTCGATTCAGCGTTTAACCCAAATGTTGCGGTGATGACCTTCACGGGCGGCAACGTCGGTATCGGAACAGCGTCGCCCACCGACAAATTCGTCGTCAATGGAACCGCCAGCAAACCAGGTGGCGGAACGTGGGCGGTGTTCTCTGATGAGCGTTTGAAGAGGATCCGTGGAACGTACAACGCCGGGCTCAAAGCCGTGATGCAGTTACAACCACTGCGTTACGAATACAAGCCTGACAATGCACTCGGCATCCAGTCGCAGGGTGAACACATCGGCTTCGGCGCTCAGGCGGTGAAGGAAGTGATTCCTGAAGCGGTTCAGACGAACGCTGAGGGTTACCTGATGGTGAACAACGATCCGATCATCTGGACCATGCTCAATGCGATTAAAGAGCAACAGGCGCAGATCGTCGAATTGAAACGGCAGGTTCGGCAGTTGCGAGCAGCAGCGCGCCGGCGGAAGTAAATTCTTTTGACAGGATTACAGGATTGGCATGATTTACATGTCAATCCTGTTAATCCTGTCTGGGTTTTATAGTCAGAGTCACTTCGCTCACCGCATTGTCCGCGACAGTCACTCGCTGCTTTACCGTTTGTGCAGGATCGACCCGGCCGTCGCGAAACACCGTAACCTGAATCTCGTACGACCCCGCATTCAGGCCGTCCACAGCAAAGCGACCTCTCGCGTCGACGTGTGCACCTTGAACGCCTCCGGGTGAGTAGTTCACTTCCGTCTCGGGAGCAACCACCAAAACCGAGATTTGCGAAGGAGGCGGCATGTCGCCGTCTTCAAACTTCAGTTGCCCGCGAATCGCACCGGTGAAAAGTTTGACTACAACACGCAGGTTTTCAATCTGCTCTCCTTCCTGCAACGGGAAACCTCGCGGGAGCACAAGGCCATCACGCTCTACACGTACAATTCCCACCTGCGTGCGTCGGTTGTTCAAATAAACTGAAAGGTACACGGTTCCACTTGTTAACCCTGCCATTCTGAACCGGCCATTCGCGTCGATATGCTTCGGGTCGACGTCTTCAGCGTACTCGCTGTCGGAGTCGATCCATGCGTGAAGCATCAAATCACCGGGCGTTCGGTCCAGTGGCTTGCCTTCAAAAACGACGAGGCCCGACAAGCTCGCAGTTCGCAATGTTTTCATCACCAGGCCCGAGACGTCGCCATCGATAACCTCAAAGGGCGTTGGCTTTGCACGCAATTCAGTGTTTTCACGAACTATAAAAACGGCATAATGGCCCGGTGTAATATTCTCAAAATTAAACTGCCCGTCCGCGTTGGTAACCACGTTGTGGTGCACAGAATATCCGCCGTCATCACTGAGCCGCATCAAGCCATACGGCACTCTCGCGAGGGGCTGCCCCGTTTCGCCGTCTACAATTCGCCCACTCACCTTGTAGCCCGGAACGTTGTCTCGCACTGCAACGATATCGACGTTAGCGGTCTCACTCCCCTCTCTGACTTCAATGACTGTTGCTTTCGTCTCATCAGTCACTGACGGATAAAACGTGTGGCGATATCTTGCTCCGATGGCATGGTCATGCGCGCCGACCCAGACTTTGTACTTTGCAGGCCGTAAACCAAAGGCTCTGTAGATTCCTCGATCGTCCGTAACGATGCGGCCGGGGTAGTAGCGTGGGTTTTCGTCATGAGGACCAACAGGCGTGATATAGACCTGTTCTGCTATCGCCGGTTGGCCGTCGGAGCTTGTGATCTTTCCGGTGATGATACCGCCACGGACGAGACCAACATTGATGTCGTCAACTTTTTCTCCGTCCGCGATTACCACTACCGGCGCCACATCCTGGTCATCGGGAACAAACGTCGGCGCAAAGAAATACAGACGGTAAGTGCCCGCAGGCATGTTTGCGATGCGATACTTTCCGTCCTGATCTGTTGTTGCTCGGTAGCTGCCGCCTTGAAGTGAGTAATCGAACTCCGCTGCGTTCGCGACGACGCTTACGCCTTGAACACCTTTGCCTTTCGTCGTGACTTTGCCCCCGATGCTGGCGGTTGGTTGTTTAGTTGGACCAGTTTGTGAATGTGAGTAGACGGCGACGCCGAAGATCAGGAGAATACAGCCAATTACTTTCCGGGCTGAGGGAACCATTCTGCCCCTTTCGACGCCCATAATAGCGCCGCACTATGCAAGGAGGAAGTGTCTACGCGGCATGATCGTGGGATTGCTAAACGGCATCAACACAGAGAGAAGCTGATTTGAAATCAACGCAACTTAGAACGAAGCATTCCGGGCCAAACGCCCGAACCGGGGGCACAGCCCCGGATTAATTTAGTAGCCTGACGGCAGGGCAAAGCCCTGCCTCACATCCGGCGGCAGAGCCGGATCCAAACACTCAAAGTGACTGCCGGGAGCAACAAGCTGAATGTAGGTTTATTTGTCATGGGAAGTCCTTATTGTAGGGGTGGCCCTCCGTGGCCACCCCAGCGCTCGATGTCTAACCCTGGGGTG
>DASTQB010000164.1:0-12658 GCA_035761985.1 Pyrinomonadaceae bacterium | reverse complement strand
GCTGGGATTTGCGAACCTGTTTGCCGACGGATTCTCGATGGCCGCCAGTAATTATCTGGGAACCAGATCCGAGCATGACGATTGGCGACGATTGCAGGAGATCGAGCACCGGCACATCGAGCAGGCGCCGGATGGCGAACGAGAAGAAATCCGGCAGATCTTTGCTCGCAAAGGATTTGAAGGGGAGGAGCTCGGGCATATCGTCGACCTCATAACAGCGGATCGCGAACGCTGGGTCCAAACCATGCTGACCGACGAATACGGACTACCGCGCGCAGTACGCTCACCATGGATTGCAGCGCTTTGCACGTTCACTGCGTTTCTCGTTTGCGGCCTGGTGCCACTGTTGCCTTATCTATTCCTGAGTGAACACTCGCTCAAGCTGTCGGCAGTCATGACTGGTTTCGTGTTCTTTGCAATCGGCTCGATCAAGAGCAAGTGGTCAACTTCGTCGTGGTTGCATTCGGGGTTTACGACGTTGGCAGTTGGCGGCGTCGCTGCTTCGCTGGCGTATGTTACGGGTGTCATTGTTAAGCAGTTACTGGCATGAGGGCCAATACAACATGATCCCGTTCACGAGAGCTGAGTTCCTGCGTGTGTTTGAGCAGTATAACGATGCTGTCTGGCCGTGGCAGGTGCTGATTTACTTACTGGGAGCAGTCACATTCGCGCTCGCGTTCACACGCCGCAGAGTCGCCAGCCAACTGATCAGTCTCATACTTGCTTTACTCTGGTTGTGGGTGGGTGTCGTCTACCACTTGCTGTTCTTCACGACAATCAACAAAGCTGCGAGATTGTTCGGAGCGCTGTTCATCATTCAAGCGGCGATCTTCGTGTTTGCCGGCGTCTTCAGTTCACGTCTGTCTTTTAAATTCAGATTCGACTTGCAAGGTGTAATTGGCGGAACGCTTATCACGTACGCGCTGGTGGTATATCCGATGATCGGAATAGCGCTCGGTCATCATTATCCCGCCGCACCGACATTTGGAGTTCCCTGCCCTACTGCGATCTTCACCTTTGGTTTGTTGATCGGTGCTGGTAACAATGTGCGCTTCTACATGCTGGTGATTCCAGTGCTTTGGAGTTTGATGGGTCTGTGGGCCGCGATCTCGCTGGACATGTATGAAGACTTAGGTTTAGTAATCGCGGGATTGAGTAGCGTACTCATCATGCTGCGACCTGCTCACACCGAAACGTTCTCGGTTCAGCACCCCGTTTTGTGAACGATTCGAGATGGATCAGGATGCCGCGTTACCGCGCCTAACGAGACGGTGCTTCGAGACGCTTCAGCGCGCTAGTGGCGAGCGCCTTCGCGCGCTTGATCTTCTGAGCCTCGTCGGTTGGACCACCCACACTCACGCGCAGGAACACCTCACCCTTAAGAACGTAGAGCGCTCCACTTAAAGGATCTCCGACCCAGAAGGCCTCGTCGCCGAGCCCGGCAATCGGCTTCGGCGGCGGCTTCTTCTTCCTTCCTGGCGCGGCTTTCACTTTCGGATGGAATTGCTGCTGCCAGTATTGTCGCGGTCCCGAACGCTTGCTGTCCGTTTGAAGCGGAAGTCCTACTGCCACGTTCACTGAGTTTGTGTATTCCGGCGTCCTGTAAAAACACTGCGTGAACCGAAACGTTCCCGAAGGTTGTTCACTCGCCAACTTCTGCGCGGGTGTATGCCCCTGCACCGCATGGATTTCACGGTCGGTTAGCAGCGAGCAGGGATCGAATTCCTTGTCGATCCCTGCTGGTGCGAACGAAAGTAGCGCCAGAATACTGATCGTGACGAAGTTCAAACTATTTCCTCCGGATTACCGGGCCACAAGAGGCGTTGCCGCTGTCCAGACGGAAACAGGCCCGAGCCCGATGTTGACCAGCTTCACGACATACATCCCTGAGCCGGACACCGGAGTATTTAACACAGCAAACCCGCCAGATGCATCTGCGGTCTGGACCACGCGACCTGACGGATCGATCAGCACGAGCTGAACCGGCACATTGACGCTCGGCTCTGCGAGTATTGAGATGGCCTGAGTCCCTGGCGGAACTGCCAGCTCCTGTAAAAGTTGCTGACCGAGTGCGAGAGTGTTAAGGCTCGTGCTCGTCTGACCTGGACCAGTTGCCGGCTGTGCATTCGAGAAGGAACTCTCGAGGCGGAAATCGTCGACGTAAACCGTACCGGAAATCGGGCGCACCTCGAGTGTGTGCGCGCCACCGGCAAGTCCATCGTACCTGACGTTGAAACCGAATTGAGGAGCGCGCAACGTTCCTCCCGAACCGTTGTAACTAACGACACCTTTCGAAGCACCGTCCAGAAAGATCTCAGCGCTTCCTCCTTTCGGGCTTCGCGCAAAGTTGTACGTAACCGCACCCGACTGGCCGGCCGGAACGTCGAATCTCAAGGTCGCCGATCCTTTTGCAGCAGTCAGGCGGAAATGTCCGCCCGACGCGTTCGAGTCGTTCACGAGATGCCAACCGTTGGAGTAGGCAATGCGCGAATCGTTGTCCTCAACAACCGTGACCGCCGGCGCGCACGAAGCGTTGCCGGAGAGAGCGTAGGTGTGGCCCATGCTCGCCACGTCAGACGCGGTGTCGCCACGCAGCGTGATGTCCTGGGCCACAGGATAGCTTCGCGCGACCAGCCCTCCGATGAGATCGCCCGCATGCGGGCCTCCAACCTTGTCAGCAGAGATGACGAGCGTGATGGTGCCGTCTGCGTTGAACTTGCTGCCTTCATCTGCTGGTCCAAACCGCTCGGCAGGTGAAGCGTTGACTACTACTGCGGTCAGGTTCTGCGCGATGCCGTACTCGAAGGTTGCGGCACCTGCGCTGTCGGTGTTCATCCCGATGTAGTACCGGCCGGCGAATGCAGTCGAAGTCGGGTTCGGCGCAACCGGCGCATCGGGATAACTCCAGAGGATTCGCCACATTCTGTTGGGCTTCAGCGTCGCCAGATCTTTAACCTTCAGCGTGAAGACGAGTTTCCTCGATCCATCGCTGAAGAACGGCTCGCCGATCGCTACCCACTCGATGTCCATGTCGGGTTCAAGTGGAGCACCGATTTGATCGCCGGCAGCATCTTCGACCACGCGGATTCCTGATGCACTGCACGAGCTGCCTGCGGGCTTCGACGTCACTGCGTTCGTGCCGCACGACGTGCCGGCGGCGTTCGTCGCGCTCACACGATAGGTGTATTCGGAAGTCGCGTTACCCGAACTATCGACGTAGCGCGTGGAGTTACCTCCGAGCGTGGCGATCAACTGCTCTGGTCCACCCGCGCTGCGATACACGTTATAAGCGGTGATCGCAGAACCTCCGTCCTCCGACTGGGACCACGTGAGCGTGCTGACTGAACCGTTGCGCGTGACAGTGAGACGCGGAGCGCCTGGAGCCGTTGGTTGTGTCGAGTCAGAGTCGAAGAAGAGACGGCGTCCTCCAGTCTGGCGAGCGATGGTGCCATAGGCCGTGTAAGAATTTCCGCGCGCGTCATCGGGCGACTGCACGCATGGACCAATGCAACCGTCCGCATAGCCGATTGTCATCCGGCCAAACCTGTCGAGATCTGCATCGAAGAAGTCGAGCAGGTTGCGGTGTATCTGCGCGCCGCCGCCGAGATGGATTCCTCCCCGTTGGAGCGGATCGTTTGGAGTGGCGTTGACCGTGATCCAGCTCTGTCCGCCGTCATAAGTGTGGGCCACGTAGAGATGCCAGACGCCCTCGGAATTGAACGCGTTGACAGATCCCTCCTGCGTCGTGCCGTAAAAGGCCATTGCAGCTCGGCCCGCACTGCCCGCGACCATAGCCGGAAACACGGCGTTCTTCACACCGACCATCGCGCCGACGTCATAAACCGTGGTCCATGTTTTTCCTTTGTCGGGAGATACCGCAACAGCGGGAAACTTGTCGTCATTCACAAAGCCGAGATAAAGCAGGCCGCCGTCGTCCACGGCGATTGAAGGATCACTGCCACCGCCCACGGTTCCCGGCACGGTCCGCACAGACCACGTTGTTCCGTTGTTCTCGGACAGTGCGAAACCGTTCTCATTCGGATTCACTGGTCCGGCACACGCGGCGTTGGGAACGTAAACTGTGCCATCCGGACCAACCTTCACGTGTCCGTGAAGACCTTCGCACTGCCCTATCACTGCTCTGTCAGGCGAAGCCAGGACGTACATCGGCACAGCCGGTCCGAAAGTGAGCCCACCATCCACGCTCAGGGCGCAGTTGGCGAAAGCAATATCCTGCGCGCAGTAGTACACGGCATTGCGATAACCCGGAAGTGGAGGAACTGGCTCGTGAAATGGTCCACCTCCAAGTGTCTGATGATCAAAGCCGGAGCCGAAGCCTGCACCCTGGCTTGGGATCCAGGTTTTTCCATCGTCGTCTGTAAAAGCCGACGCGCCTCCGCCCGGAAGCAATAGCAGGTGCGAGAGGAACGTGCGGTTCGTCTGATGATCGTTGAAGAGGATCGGATCGAAACTTTCCTGCGCGACGACGGGCGTCACGTCCTTCCACGTCGAAGGTGGTGTTTGCGGGCACGACTGGTCGTCGAATCCCACTTGCAGCGTTTGCATCAGCGCCTGCAGTATCACTTTGCCGCTACTCCAGTTCACGCCGATGTTCGGTTCGTCCTGCGAATTCTTCGTCATGCCCGCGTCAATCTGAGCGGCAGTTGGCGTGTGGCTCTGGTATCGCGGCCGTGGCCCACCATCGATCGGCGCCGGCGTTAGGACCACTGCATCGGCCCCCGGCGTTCCCGGAAGTGGAGCATCTGAAACAATCACGACACCCGAGTAGTCGGAGGGCGTCAAGACCGCTGCACCTTCGAACGGACAGACTTCCACCTGGTACGTACCAGTGGCGAGATCGCTGCCCGTTGCGTAGTGAATAGGTTCCGGACTCGTCCCGGTGTCCTGCTCAGCAACGACTCGCCCACCGTAGTACAGCTTGAGGACAATGTCGTTGACTGGCAGGGTTGACGCCACGACGTCGATCGTTCTGGTACCTGGACCAATCACGAAGTCGTGCCGCGGCCCGCAAGCCGGAGCGGTGTACTGCCCCTGAAAGGTGTGCGTGTTATTTTCCGCTAAGACCTTGTTGAAAGTTGATAACGGCAGCGCTAGCAGCGCGAGCACGGTGAGCACTAAAGCCAAAACGAAAGTCGATACTATTGGAGCACTGGAAGCTGTACGCGAATGTCGGGACATGACAGATCTCCTTATTCTGGACTGGCCAAAAAGAGGAACTCGATCTTTTTACTGCAAGGGGAAATATGACAGGGGACAGTAGAATACTGATCAGGAGGCGAGAAGGGTTAAAGTAAGCTTACCGTTTGATTGCAATTTCCTTGGTTGACAGGATTCACATGATGTCAAGATTTACATGTAAATCCTGATAATCATGTCCATCGCGTTACCGCCACTCACCCTGCAGAATAAACGCTGCCCAGTAATACGGCGCAGTCCAACGCTTTTCTCTCCACATCGAAACCTGCGCGGCACGCAGTGCAGCCGCCGGTCGCGTTCGATCCTGGAACATCCTTTCATAGAAGCGACTCATTAACTCCGAGGTAGCCTCGTCTCTTACATCCCACAAGCTTGCCACAACGCTCGGCGTGCCTGCGTACATGAAGCCCCGCGTAAGCCCCACCAATCCTTCTCCTTTGATCTCTCTTCCAAGTGCAGTGCGGCAAGCGGACAGGACCACCAGCTCGGCGTTCAACTTAAGATTGTAGATTTCATGCGCACGCACGAATCCGTCGATCGGACGTCCCTGCTTGTCGTAAAGCGAAAGGACGATACCGGAAAGCGCCGGATGCTGGCTGTTCAAGAGCCCGTGAGTGGCGAAGTGAACGATGCGGTATCGGTCCAACTTCGAGTTGAACACCGTTTCTCGACTGGCAGTGAAGTCGAGGGCCTTGAGGCTTCCAACCTCACCGGCCTTCGCTACGATCGCGTCAGCTTCTCGCCTGCTGTACGGCAATCTCGGAAACGTGAGTACGCCCGTCTCCTCCGCCGATCTAATTAATTCGCGCGATAGCGTAGCCTCTTGTGCGCTACTTTGTGCAAGACGCGCATCATCACTCTGGAAAACTGCGTCTGCCAGCACAGCCAGCGCTTCCGGAGCACGTTGACGATTCGACATGTCTCCTCGCAGTGCGACGAGAACTGATGCTGAAGGCAGGCTGACGACTTCATGCCGAGCAATCAACGGCTCATACGGTCCAACCGGCTGTGCAGACACAACCGGCAACGCTGCAAACGGCACATACTCCAAAGCACCATCAGCAACAATCACGAGCCGTTCTTTATTCAGCAGACCTGCCGCTGGACCCAAGATCATTCGGCCCAATTCTGCGAGGGCCAACTCCGCCGGCCGCCTGGCCTGAGTCTTGTTACTCACCATCAACAGATCGTAAACGCGTCGTGCCGCCGCCTCGACAACCGAACGCTTCGGCAAAGCGAAACTCTTCAGCTCGGATTGCGTGACTACCCACAGATAGCTTTTCTCTGCACCGAGCGCGTACTCCAACAGCATCGTTTTGTCGTCAAGCACCTGCTCCTGGATCTCGCGCAGAGTCAAAGGCACAGGATGAACAAGCGCAGCGTAGCGTGGACTACGCACGCGAATCTGCGATTGAACGTTGTTATAATCTTCCAACAGTTGGTTGACGCGCTTATCGATCGCCTCGAGATCTGCCTTAGTGTGTTTTCCCCTTAGGACTCGCATTCGTCGCATCTCTTCGTCGTTGATCTGTCGTTGCAGTGCACGTTCGCGCTCCACCAGTTGCGGATCGACTCCCTGGCGAATATCGACACGCGATTCAGTCAATGTTTCCAGCAGCCCCCGGGCGCGAGCGCGTTCACTTGCCTGCAACGCCGCCGCATTATGACCGGTTCCGGGAGTCTGCTGGTCCAACCGCATCAACAGATCTATATAAAACTCGTAATAGCCTCGCCTGTCGGCGAGGAAAGAGGCACGCGATTCCTGACTGAAAATCCTGGTGCGTAGTGATTCGATGATGTTGAGCGCCGCCTCGGTGCGTTGCCGAGCTTCACTCAAGTTCCCGCGGTTGCGTTCAATGCGAGCGATTTTCAGAAGGGCGCTCGCCTCAGCGTTGTAATTCGGGTTTGCACGGCTGAGCGCCAGCGCCTGATTAAAATAATCCAACGCTTTCTCCGGCTGGCCCAATGAATCATAGGTTGCGCCGAGGCCCGCTAGTGTGTGAGCTTCCCACTGCCTGTTCCGGACCAGCTTATGTATCGCCAGCGCTTCGTTGAGGTATTGAAGCGCCTCCTGGCTATTGCCTAATGAATTTTTGGCGACCCCGATGCTGGTCCGGACCATGGCCTCGCTCCAGCGTCGATCGTCCTGAGTCTTGACGATCGGCAGTGCGAGGTTGAAGTACTCAAGCGCCTTCTGCCAGTCTTTCAACGTCATGTAAGCGGAACCCATGTTGACCAGCGTCAGGCCTTCGCCGTACGTATCGCCCTGCGCTCTGTAGAGAGGCAACGCCTCGTTGAAATACTGCAACGCCCGCTGAAAATCCCCTAACTGGTTGTGGATAGCTCCGATGTTGATGACCGACCGCGCTTCAACGACACTATTGCGCGCCGCTTTGCTTTTCGACCGCGCCAGGGTGTAGTAATCAAGCGACTTCTGCCATTCGCCCAAAGCGCCATAAATCCCGCCGATATGTTCGAGCGCAGCGGCTTCACCTTCTGTATCGTTGATCGCCTGGCTCAGTTGAAGCGACTGGTTGAAGTATTCGAGTGCTTTCTGTCTTTCGACCAGGCCACTCGATGCGTAACCCATGTAAGTCAGCGTCCGAACTTGTTCGCGATGATCGCCGGTGAGCTTGTGAAGCAACAGCGCCTGATTGAGGTATTCAAGAGCTTTCAGTCTCTCGCCTAACTGGTTATAGACCACGCCTATGTTCGTCAAAGCAGAAGCTTCAAAGGAACGTTCACCCGCAGCTCGAAACAAACCAACTGCCTCTTCATATTTCTTGATTGCTTCCTCGCGCTTCGCAGGTTTATGAAAACGCGCTCGTTCCGCTTCAGCATAGGCCGCCTGTCCGGCGGTGAAACTACGGTCTTCAACACTTGCCAGCCGCAGATCCTGTATTTTCAACTCATAACGTCCACCGTCGACGGCTTTGCCGAGACTGTGTACCTCAACGAGATAGTCGCCTTCTGTTTCTGCGATCGCCGCGAGCCACTCCTGGCCTTGTGGTCCATGCGCAAAATCACCTTCGACAAGCAGACGGCCATCCGCATGAAAAATCTTGATCCCCAGATCGATCCCTTGCTGCTCGAGTACTAAACGGATGTAGTGGCCGGAACCGATCGTGATCCGGTAAGAATGTGCAGCACCACCAGCTATCTCTCGTGAGATTGGTACGCCTAAGACCAACTGACTGACTTCCTGTTGGCTGAACGCGTGTGTGGCGAACGTCGCGGTGAGAAGCGCGACGACGATTGAGCGGCGTAGCTGAGGTCTGTTCATGATCCTAATTCCTATCGATAAGTAAGGCGGATTGCGTATTCCTCGATTAACTCTCGGCGGCCGTCACGCAAACCGAAGATCTTGAGACGATACTCGCCTGCCGGAAACGAGCGCTGACGCATTGCAACCGTGAAATTATTGTAAGGACTCTTGCGGAGGTCGCGAGCAGTCCAGATGGTCCTGTTGTTTCGATCCGTCACTTCAAGCGAGTGATCTCGGCTCGAGTCTTCTCCACTGAGGTTGAGGATCAATGTGAAGAGGTCTGTCTCCGGCGGCAGTTGAACTGTGGCTACGTTCTGATTTTGAACTCCGCGTCCAGCATCCTGAGGGTTGAGATCGATAATCGGAACATTGACGTCAGGGCGTTGACCTGCGACGGAGCTTTGTTTAGTACGACTGGAAGACTTCTCAGCGGCGTCTCGCCGCGCAAGCTCCTCCTCCGCAACACGTCTCGCCGCACTTTCCTGCTCGGCGCGCCGCGTTGTCTCTTCCAGCAAACGGCGTGATTCAGCAAGAGCTTCCGCAGCGTCGCTGTTAGTTGTTGATTGTCGATTATTCACTTCAGCGACGAGCCGTTGGTTTTCACGCGACTTCGAGATCAGGAGCGCTCCCAGTGCAAAACTCAGGACCAAAGCTGCTGCGGCAACCGCGTATGGAAAGTAAAACGACACTGGCCGAGAACCAGGAGCGACTGCGATCGAACGATGCTTTCCGTTATCTGAAGCCGGCATCGGCACAGGCCTCGTGCCGGTGTCCGCTGACAGATCATCAGCCCAGGATTTGAGCGAGCTAATCGCGCGATATTCTTTTGCACAGTCAGAACAGATTGCGAGGTGATCGGCGATGCGCTCGCGCTCTGCCTGGTCCAATTCTCCGGCGCCGGCGCGAGCCAACATATCCTCGGTCAGGCAATCGCCGGATGAACCGCGAGCGGAGCGGGCTGTCTCCCGTTGATAGAGCTCTCGCAATGCTTCGCTATTCAATTTCATATTCGATCCCCTCTTCGCGAAGTGACTTGCGCAATTGTTTTAGACCGCGATAGATGAGGTTGCGCGACTTCGGCTCGGTCCACCCCATCAGATCCGCGACGTCCTGGCTTGTCATGCCTTGCAGGTACATTCCCACCGCGCGGCGCTGCTCGTCGGGAAGCTCTGCCACGATTGCCATGACCTTGCGAATCACCTCACTCGACTCAGCGAGGCGTTCAGGCGAATCCCTGTAAGGCGCAGGCGCGATCATGCTCTCGCCATGTTCAGCCCTTTGTTCCATCAACGTCTCTAATTGCTCTTCGTGGCGTGCCTCGATCCGCCGCATCGCGTCAATCGTCGCGGTCGCCGCGATCCTATAAAGGTAAGACGCATAGTTCTCGATATTCCTCTCAGCCTGAAGCGCACGCCAGAGCCGCATTCGTGCTTCCTGCTCGATATCGTCGAACTGCAATCCCTTGTCCGGCGGGCAGTAACGGACGATCGCCCGGCGCAAAAGTATTCCGAACTCTTCAACAACCGCGTTGAATCGTTCTTCCACTTCAACTGTCCGGGATTTTTTGATCATTCACATTCCGGTGGCGAGAGGCGTGTCAAGCAACTGCACTGTTGCTGGTCCACCCAGCAGTCATTCGTCTTTCGGCGGCAGGCGGCCATGAGTATAACGCGAGGCCCCAGGTTGATCCATGAAGAAACTTCACTCGAACAGCGATGGTTGAGAGGAAAGATGAGTCTGCTGCGTCATTGCTTCTGGAGCCGATGAGTAATGATGAAAGGGTGATTGTTATGAGCGAAAGAAGATTTGTCGTGTCGAAAAAATTCTTATTACGTGCACTAATCGTTTTGATCGCCGTCCTGGGTATTGCCTCGGTACTCGTGTTGGACCAACGGGTGAACTCAATGGAACCGCAGTCGCTCCCGAATAACCTTCCGCACTCAAACCCGGGTGGAAAGGCAGCGACATTCAGCACGCAAGGGTCGGTCAATCTCACCGGCGAGTACTTTCAGCCGCAGGGCACAAACGGGCGGAGCTGCGTCTCCTGTCATATCCCCGAAGAAGCGTGGAGCATCAACCCCGGCACGTTACAAGACCTCTTCGATCAGACGGGCGGAACGCACCCGGTGTTCAATGTCCTCGACGCTAACAATCCGAATATGGATGTCTCAACACCGGCTGCGCGACTCGCTGCCTACAGCATGCTCCTAAGCCGTGGTGTGTTCCGGCGAGGAGGACCTCCGCGTCCGAATTCTGAGTGGGAGTTGATCGCTGTCGAAGATCCGCATGGGTTCGCGAGCCTCGACCGGCTGGTCCACTGGCGGCGCGTGATGCCCACGATAAATTTTGCACAAGGCAGCTCAACCGTTAACTGGGATGGCGGCAACAGCATCGGAAACGACCAACTCGCAGGCTTGAACAACCAGGCTGCACGTAACATCACTGGTGCCCAGCAAGGCCTGCCGGCTCCACCTGAAGTCATTGCCGACATCGTTAATTTTGAACGCTCGTTATCAACGGCGCAGTTGATCGTTCCGGGCGTCGGAAGGCTCGACTCCGACGGCGCGAGAGGTGGTCCAGAGGAGTTGTCGAAGATGCAAAAAAGTCTCGGTCGATTTGATCTCTTCGATGCGTGGATTGGTCACGCAAACCCGCGACGAGCTCAGATCGCACGTGGCCAGGAGATATTCAATAGCACAAACGCTAACGGTCGAAGTTGCAACGGCTGCCACAACTCAGCGAACAACGGCACCAGCTTTGGCAACGTGCTGTTCGACATTCGCACTGCGTCGGCGGCAGCTCGCACACCGGATCTTCCCTTGTACACGTTTCGCAACAGGACCACTGGTGAAATCCGGCAGTTGACTGATGCGGGCCGCGGCAACATCACCGGACTATGGACCGATCTCGGTAAATTCAAAACGCCAACATTGCGAGCACTCGCCGCGCGTGCACCATACTTCCACAACGGCATCGCACCAACACTAACGGACGTGGTCCTTCATTATGAAAAACATCTCTTCTTCGTCTACACGGACCAGGAACGCGCAGACCTCGTCGCTTTCCTGAACGCACTGTGATGTAAGCGTCATCACGAACTTAATCGAATCATAACGACACTTTGGAGGGTCTCAACATGAGGCGCAGAATCTATTTCACTGCTTTGATAACCATTCTCGCTGTAACCGTAGCATTCAGCCACGCAACGACGGCTCCCCTCTACGACGAAAACGACACCGTCGATTACGAGGTGTGGGTCATTGATCAATCAAACTCGAGGGACGAAGACGGCAACGGCACGTTGGACAGTGGCGGCACGCTCTACACGTATAAAGGTGCCGATTTAATAGGAGAACAAGCGGCTGCGGCAGTTCCCACCGTAGTGGATCTTGGCGGCGCGGCGCGCGACCTCTGTTTAGCGCAAACCGGCACCGTTCCGGTGCGTCCGCACATGTTTGCTTTCAACCGCAGCGGTTCTCATGCCGTGATCTCGTTCGTGGCTTCCGGACACGTGTTGTTCATGAATACCGCCACGAAGGCGGCGATTCAATGCATCGACGTTGGCGTGCAGGCGCATGCCGCGATGCCATCGAACGATCAAACCTTCGTTGTAGTCGCAAATCAAAACGGCCGGCTGTTGCAACGAATCAATACCAACTATCAAACGAACACGTTCACACTCGATAACGCGGCGACGATCAACTTCGCAACCTGCACCACGCCCAATGGAGCGCCGTGTCAGGACCCAATCCTGCGGCCTGATGCTCGACCGATCTGTCCAGTCATCGACAACTGCGATCGGTTCGCCTTCATAACGCTGGCCGGCGGAGGACTCTTCGTAGTTGATCCGAACACGACGCCTATGTCGATCGTCGCCGAATACGACAAGAACACCGTACATCCTGACGGCTGTGGCGGCGTTCAGGCCAATGGACAGATGTACATCAACTCCGGTGGCGCGAGAGAAGCCGACCTTTATTCATTTCCGTTGCGTGGTTACTTGAGTTCGAATGCGCCTAACACGCCGGCGCCGGCTCTCGTTTATTCGCACGACGGTACAAACTCCGACTCACACGGCGCCATCGCCACGAGCGGAGATCGTTTTCTGTGGGTCGTTGAACGATTCGGAAACAACATGACGATTGTCGACACGAGAGACAACTCGGTCGTGGACCA
>DASTQB010000163.1:0-21329 GCA_035761985.1 Pyrinomonadaceae bacterium | reverse complement strand
GACTTGCGTGCTGAAGAACTGAGTTCTTTGCGCTATGTGGTGATGGCGGGCGAGGCGTTGGTCGGGCGTGATGTCGGGAAGTGGAAAGCTGTGTACGGCGAGCGTGTGGGCCTCGTGAACCTGTACGGCACGAGTGAGACCACGATGGCGAAGTTCAGCTATCGCGTTGGACCGGGAGATGAAGAGCGAGAGGTTATGCCGATCGGCAAACCGATTCCGGGCGCGGAAGCCTATCTGCTGGATGAGCGTGGTGAGCCGTGCGGGCGCGGGATGGTGGGCGAGATCTACATCCGCACGCCGTACCGTTCCCTCGGTTACTACAACCAACCGGAATTGACTGCCGCAGTGTTCGTGCCGAACCCGTTCTCGAGTGATCCGAACGACTTGGTCCATAAGACCGGCGACATGGGACGGGTGCTTGAGGATGGGAACTTCGAGTACCTCGGACGACGCGATGAGCAGGTAAAGGTACGCGGCGCACGTGTGGAGTTGAAGGAAGTTGAGAATGCAGTGCGTGGTCAGGCTGGCGTGCTGGACGTAGCGGTGATCGAGCGTGAGGACGGCAGTGGTTACACGTACCTGTGTGCCTACCTTGTGCTGGCGGAAGGCGTGCAGACCGTAGACGTGGCGGAAGGGGTCGCACAGGAACTGCCGGACTACATGGTGCCGAGCGCGTACGTCGAGCTTGAAGAGTTGCCGCGGACAATCAGCGGCAAGGTTGATCGTCGGGCACTGCCTGCGGTGGGCGCAGAAGGCAGTGGGGTTGAGTATGTAGCGCCGCGGACGGCGGTGGAAGAGTTGCTCGTCGAGAGTTGGAAGCAGTTACTCGCGAGAGAACGCATCGGGATCGAAGATAACTTTTTCAGGCTGGGCGGGCACTCGTTGCTGGCGACACAGGTGATGTCACGCGTGCGAGAGACATTTGGAGTGGAAGTAGGGTTGCGGGTGCTGTTTGAACGGCCGACGGTGCGCGGGTTGGGCGAGGTGATCGAGGAGCAGTTGCGCGGAGGAGCAGGACAAGCCGCGCCTTCGATCGCGAAGGTGTCGCGTGAAGACGAGTTGATGCTTTCGTTCGCGCAGCAGCGGCTGTGGTTCCTGGACCAACTCGAACCCGGCAGCAATGCTTACAACATTCCCGCCGCAGTGCGACTACACGGCGAGTTGAATGCAAACGCATTGGAGCAGAGCCTCGGCGAGATCATTCGCCGGCATGAAGCACTGCGCACCACGTTTGCCGTCGTGGCCGGAGAGCCGGTGCAAGTGATCCATGAAGCGCCGTTGTACCATTTGCCGATCGACGACTTCAGCGATCTCCCGGAAGCGGAGCGCGAGAGCAAATGGCGCGTGCTGGCGGGCGAAGAAGCACGCCAGGCTTTCAACTTGCAGACTGGACCACCGCTGCGTGCCCGATTGCTGCGGCTGGGCGCGACAGATCATGTGCTGCTCTACACGATGCACCACATCATCAGCGACGGCTGGTCCATGGGCGTGCTGATCCGCGAGCTGACCACTCTTTACGAAGCGTACACGAAGGGCGAAGACTCACCTTTACCAGAACTTTCGATCCAGTACGCGGATTACGCGCAGTGGCAGCGACAGTGGCTGCAAGGCGAAGTGTTGGACCAGCAGTTAGCCTACTGGAAACAGCAACTCGCAGGCGCACCGCCGTTGCTCGAGTTGCCTACTGACTTCCCGCGTCCTCCGGTACAGACTTCTCGCGGCGCGCATCTCCCGCTCAGCATTTCACCTGAGCTGACCGCGAGTCTCACAGACTTGAGCCGGCAGCACGGCGTCACGCTGTTCATGACCTTGCTCGCCGCTTTCCAAACGCTGCTCTATCGCTACAGCGCGCAGCAGGACATCCTCGTCAGTACAGGCATTGCGAATCGCACACGCGCCGAGACCGAACCGCTGATCGGTTTCTTCGTCAACACCGTCGTGCTGCGCACCGACTTCTCCGATAATCCGTCGTTCACACAGTTGCTCGAACGCGTGAGAGAGATGACGCTCGGCGCCTACGCGCACCAGGACGTGCCTTTCGAACTCGTGGTCGAAGCAATGGACCCGGTGCGCGATCCTCGCTACACGCCGATATTCCAGGTCATGTTTGTATTACAGAACGCGCCGCGTTCGGCGGTAACGTCCGGCGGCTTGACCGTCGATGTTGTGACAGCCGAAAGCGGGACCGCGAAGTTTGATTTGACGATGTTCGTGCAGGAGCGCGCAGAGCGGTTGGACGTAGTGCTCGAATACAACATCGACTTGTTCACTAGTGAGAGCGTGCGGCAGATGCTGGAGAGTTGGGAGGTGCTGCTCACGGCCATCGTCAAGGAGCCGGAGGAACCGGTAGGCAGCATCGCCCTCGTGAGCGCCGACGAGCGTCGACGGTTGATCACTGCGGCGGGCACACAATCGGTGGCCGCCGGGGTTGAGCAGGCGAGCGTCATCGAACTCTTCGACAAGAACGTCGCGCAGTTTCCAACGAAGACAGCCATCACCTGCGGCGAGCAACAACTAACCTATTCTGAACTGGCCCAGCGGGCCAACAGACTCGCAAACTTCCTGATCTCGCACGGCGCAACCGCCGGCACTCTGGTCGCCGTCTACAGCGACGACAGCATCAACCTCATCACAGCAATTCTTGCGACGCTGAAAGCCGGCGCGACCTTTGTGCCGTTGGACACGCGTTTGCCGGAGCAGCGGTTGAAGTTGTTGCTCTCACTTGCGCCGCCACAGTTTCTAATCACCGAGTCGCACCTTGTGAAGCCGTTGACGGCGTTAACACAAAGCGCCTTGAAGGTGATCTGCCTTGACGCGGCGTTTGCAACGGACTCTGCTTCACACCTGGACCATCTGTTTGACTATCACGATTACACAGACGCGTCCGTTCCTCCATTGAGCTCGGATCCCGATCAGCTCAGCTACATCTACTTCACCTCAGGCTCGACAGGCCTGCCCAAACCGATCGCCGGTCGCCTCAAGGGGATCGCACACTTCATCGACTGGGAAATTCACGAACTGGAACTGACCTCGGATGTTCGCGTCAGCCACCTGCTCGCAGCCACATTCGATGGTTCGTTGCGCGACATCTTCGTGCCGCTGTGTGCCGGCGGCACGATGTGCGTGCCCGCAGACCGCGACATCGTACTGGACGGACGAGCATTGCTTCAGTGGCTGGACCACGAGCAGATCACGCTGGTCCATTGTGTGCCCTCGATGCTGCGAGCAATGGTCAACGAAGAGATGGACGCCGACGCGTTGCAGAACCTGAACCACGTCGTACTGGCAGGCGAACCGCTGATGGGCCGCGACGTGAAGAGTTGGAAACAGGTGTACGGAGAGCGAGTTGAATTCGTCAACCTGTATGGCACGAGTGAGACGACGATGGCGAAGTTCTGCTATCGCGTGAAGGCGGGTGACGAACAGCGCGAGGTTATGCCGATCGGACAACCCATCGCAGGCGCAGCAGCCTTGATCGTCGACGAGAAAGGGCGGCCTTGTTCTCCGGGCATGGTGGGAGAGATTTACATTCAGACGCCGTATCGCTCGCTGGGCTATTATCGTCAGCCGGAGCTAACGAGCGAGGCCTTCATTCCGAACCCCTTATCGGATGATCCTTCTGACATCGTCTATCGCACGGGCGACCTGGCTCGCGTACTGCCCGACGGCAATTTCGAATTCCTCGGACGGCGCGATCACCAGGTGAAGATCAGAGGCGTGCGGGTTGAGCTGGCAGAAGTCGAGCGAGTGCTTGCAAGCCACGACGGCGTCGCGCACTCCGCGGTCATCGCCCTCGACGATGCGCATGGCTATCAATATTTGTGCGCGTACGTGGAACTCGCCGGCGAGAGAACGACAGCAGAGATTGCGGAGCATGCGGAAGCGCACTTGCCGGATTACATGCTGCCGAGTGCTTACGTGGTATTGGACCAACTGCCGCAAACGTTGAGCGGAAAAGTGGACCGGCGTGCACTCGCTGCCCTCGGCGCAAACCAGCGAGAAGAGCGCGGTCCATACGAGCGCCCGCAGACGCCGCTCGAAGAAATCGTGGCGAGCATCTGGAGCCAGGTACTTGGGCTCGAAGAAGTCGGGCGCGACGAAAACTTCTTCAGGCTCGGTGGACATTCCCTCCTGGCGACGCAGGTGTTATCGCGTGTGCGCGAGGTCTGTGGAGTGGAAGTGAGTCTGCGGCACTTGTTCGAGGCGCCGACGGTGCGCGGTGTCGTTGCCGCGATCGACGAGAAGCTAAAGGGAGAAAAGAAAGACGAGCCCAAACTCGAGCCGGTGACGAGAGACCAGCAGTTGCGGCTCTCGTATGCTCAGCAGCGGCTATGGTTTTTGGACCAGCTTGAGCCGGGCAGCAACGCTTACAACATTCCCGCCGCAGTGCGACTACAGGGTGAGTTGAACGCAAAGGCGTTGGAGCAGAGTCTCGGCGAGATCATCCGCCGGCATGAAGCGCTGCGAACTACTTTTGCAATCGTGGCCGGAGAGCCCGTGCAACTGATCCATGAAGCGGGAACTTACCACCTTCCCATTGCCGACTTCAGCGATCTGCCGGAAGAAGAACGAGAGAGCAGATGGCGCGTGCTGGCGGGTGACGAAGCGCGCCAGGCTTTCGACTTGCAGAGCGGACCACTGCTGCGCGCACGATTGCTACGACTCGGCGCAACAGATCATGTGCTGCTCTACACGATGCATCACATCATCAGCGACGGCTGGTCCATGGGCGTCCTGATCCGCGAACTCACGACGCTCTACAAAGCGTACGCGCAAGGAGAAGACTCACCTTTACCTGAGCTTGCGATCCAGTATGCAGATTATGCGCAGTGGCAGAGACAGTGGCTGCAAGGCGAAGTGTTGGACCAGCAGCTGGCCTACTGGAAACAGCAGATGGCAGGAGCACCGCCAATGCTGGAGCTGCCCACTGACTTCGCTCGTCCTGCGATACAGACATTCCGCGGTGCTACTCGCCCGGTGAATCTCTCGTCCACACTAACTACCCAACTCAAACAGTTGAGCAAACGAGAAGACGTCACGCTCTTCATGACGTTGCTCGCCGCCTTCCAGACGCTGCTTCATCGCTATACAGCGCAAAACGAGATCGTCCTCGGAACTCCGATCGCCAATCGCACTCGAGCCCTGACCGAACCGCTCATCGGCTGCTTCGTGAACACCCTCGTCCTGCGTACAGACCTCTCGTTCGATCCAACTTTCGTCGAGCTAATGCGGCGTGTCAGAGACGTGGCGCTCGGAGCCTACGCTCATCAAGACGTTCCGTTCGAGATGCTGGTCGAGGCATTGCAGCCGCAGCGAGACGTCAGTCGTTCACCACTATTCCAGGTGATGATGGTGCTGCACAATGCGCCGAAACAAGCTCTCGAACTCGACGATGAACTGCACTTGACCGCAGTTGATGTAGACCGCCGCACGGCGAAGTTTGACCTCACGCTTTCGCTCACCGAAGACACTGAAGGACTGAAAGGCGTGTGGGAGTACAACACCGATCTGTTCGCGCGGGCGACCATCGAGCGGATGAATGGTCATTTCGAGGTACTGTTGGAAGGCATCCTCGCCATGCCGGAGCTTCGTCTTTCAGAGTTGCCGTTGCTCACAGACGCCGAACAACAGCAACTCCTCATGCAGGGCAAGCCAACCGAATCCGATTCAAGCCCGCGGCCGTGTCTGCATCAGATCTTCGAAGCACAGGTGGAACGCACACCAGACGCGATCGCGGTGCTAGACGAAGAGCGCCAACTGACTTACGCAGAACTAAATCAACGTGCCAATCAACTCGCCCATCATCTGCAAAGCATCGGCGTTGGCCCCGGATCTTTCGTCGCCGTTTGTCTTCGACCCTCAGTAGACCTGATCCTCGCTCTGATCGGCGTGCTCAAGGCCGGCGCGGCTTATCTGCCACTCGATCCCGCTTACCCGCAGGAACGAATCTCCCTCATGCTCTCAGTGAGCAAAGCCAGCGTCCTGCTCAGTGAAGACGCCGTGGTGTCAGGCCGCTCTGTGACGGCTACTGCCGTGCTTTGTCTCGATTCGCAATGGTCCATGATCGACAGCCACTCGCGTGAGAACCCTTCGAGCGAGGTTGTTGCCGACAATGCCGCCTACCTGATCTTCACCTCCGGCTCCACGGGCACACCCAAAGCTGCCGCCGTATGTCATCGCTCCTTCACCAACCTCTTGTACTGGTATGTCGACGAGCTCTCAATCACAGCCGCGGATCGTGTGCTGTTGCTCAGCTCGATCAGCTTCGACCTGACACAGAAGGACGTTTGGGCGCCCCTCGCGGTGGGCGCGAGGATCGCGCTCGCTTCTGCAATCTACGATGCCCGCGAGCGTGCACTCCAGATCCAGGAGCAGCAGATCACTTTCGTGAACTGCACACCCAGCGCCTTCTATCCTGTGGTCGAGGCCAGTGAGGACATCGCGGATCATCCGCTGCGCAGTTTACGCGAGGTCGTCCTCGGCGGAGAGCGAATCGCGCTGGCAAGGTTGCAGCGGTGGCTTACTCACGAGACTACAGGCGCGGAGATAGTGAACACCTATGGGCCAACCGAGTGTACCGACACCGTGACCTATCACAGGGTCAGCAGGGAGCAGGTCGAAGCGGCGAGCGAGGTATCGCTGGGCCGTGCCGTCCCGAACATTCACTTGTGGGTGGCGGACAAATGGCAGCGCCTCGTGCCGATGGGCGTGGTAGGCGAATTGTGGCTAGGAGGCGTGGCCGTTGGAATGGGTTACGTGACGGATGCGGCATTGACGGCTGACAAGTTCAGGCCGGATCCGTGGAGCGGCGAAGCAGGAGCGAGAGTGTATTGCACCGGAGACAAGGTGCGTTACCTGAGCAATGGTGAGCTTCTGTACCTCGGCCGAGTGGACGAGCAGGTAAAGGTCAGAGGCTATCGCATCGAGCTGGGCGAAGTGGAGACGGCACTGATGGCCCATCCGGCCGTCAAGGAAGCGGTAGTGATCGCCACTGCGTCCGGGGCTGGTGAAGGCCGGCTCGTGGCATACGTGGTCACGCATGAGAACGTTGTGGTTACTGCCGGAGAGTTACGCACGCACCTCGAGCAGGGTCTGCCCATGTACATGATCCCATCGTTCTTCATGATGATGGACCGCATCCCACTGACTCCGAACGGAAAAGTAAATCGACGCGCGTTGCCTGTTCCCGATCAGACGCGACCCGAACTGGGCCAGGTCTATGTTGCGCCGCGCAGCGATCTCGAGAGTGCGATCGCGAAGGTGTGGCAGGAAGTTCTGGGAATCGAGAAGGTAGGCGTGTACGACAACTTCTTTGATCTTGGAGGACACTCGTTACTGATGGTCCAGGTCCATCTGAAGCTGCGCGAAGTAAGCGAGCGCGCGGTGACGATGATCGAGTTGTTTCAATACCCGACCGTCGATTCGTTAGCCAAGTACATGGGCCGGAGCGAGAGCAATCCATCTTCTCTCCAGAAAGTTCATGAACGTGCGGCTAAGCAAAAAGAAGCTATCAAGCGACAAAGGCAAGTTGGCAAGCAAAGGGCCAGGATGAATGGATAATCTCGACACTTCAATCGACGGCATAGCCATCATCGGCATGGCCGGACGCTTCCCCGGCGCCAGGAACATCGAGCAGTTCTGGCACAACCTCCGCGACGGTGTTGAATCGATCTCCTTCTTTACCGATGAAGAGTTGGAAGCAGCGGGGATCGAACCGGCGCTGTTGAATGCTCCGAATTATGTTAAGGCCGGAGCGGTCCTAGAAGACATCGATCTGTTTGATGCTTCGTTCTTCGGGTTCAATCCGAGGGAGGCAGCGCTCACTGATCCGCAGCACCGGTTCTTTCTCGAGTGCGCGTGGGAAGCGATGGAAAGCGCGGGCTACGACTCCGAGAGATACGACGGCGCGATCGGCGTGTATGCCGGAGTTGGGATGAACTCCTATCTCCTGAATCTATACACCAATCGAGAGATGACCCGCGAAGTGAGCGCCGTGCAGGTAACGATCGGCAATGACAAGGACCACTTGCCAACGCGCGTGTCGTACAAGATGAATCTGCGCGGCCCAAGCATGGCTGTGCAAACTGCTTGCTCCACCTCACTCGTTGCCGTTCATCTGGCTTGCCAGAGTTTGCACAGTTACCAGTGCGACATGGCGTTGGCTGGAGGCGTTTCGATCGCTCCGCACAAGTCGGGTTACTTGTACCAGGAGGGCGGAATCTTCTCGCCCGACGGACACTGCCGTGCGTTTGACGCGAAAGCGCAGGGAACTGTCGGCGGGAGTGGCGCAGGCGTTGTGGTGCTGAAACGACTGGCTGATGCGCTCGCCGATGGCGATCGAATTCTGGCGGTAATAAAAGGTTCGGCTATAAATAATGACGGTGCAGTGAAGGTCGGCTACACGGCTCCGAGTGTGAAGGGCCAGGTCGAAGTGATCACGATGGCCCAGGATCTTGCCGAGGTTGATCCGCGAAGCATCAGCTACATCGAGACACATGGAACGGGTACGCTTCTCGGCGATCCGATCGAGTTTGAAGCACTGAACCAGGCTTTTCGCGCATCCACTGAAGACAAGGGTTTCTGCGCGATCGGATCACTTAAGACGAATGTCGGGCACCTCGATACGGCGGCCGGAGTCGCGGGTCTGATCAAGACCGTGCTGGCGCTGCAACACAAACAACTGCCGCCGAGTTTGCACTTCACTGCACCAAATCCACAGATCGATTTTCCGAACAGCCCTTTCTTCGTCAATACCACGCTTACCGAATGGAAGAATGGATCGACTCCACGTCGAGCGGGCGTCAGTTCATTCGGCATAGGCGGCACAAACGCTCATCTTGTGGTTGAAGAAGCGCCGCCGGTCGAAGTGGTCCATCGATCGCGCCGCCCGCAGTTGCTGTTGTTGTCGGCGAAGACAGACAGCGCGCTGGAGCAAACGACGAACAACTTAATGGCGCACCTCGAGCGGGACACTGACGTGAACCTTGCCGATGTTGCTTACACGTTGCAAGTCGGGCGACGGAGCTTCAGTCACCGGAAGTCGATCGTGTGTGATGATGTTGAGAATGCGTTGATGTCGTTGGCGGGCCAGGCGGCGGACGGCGTGGCGACCGGAATGTGGGAAGGTGGACCACGTGCAGTCGCGTTGATGTTTCCGGGGCAGGGGACGCAGTACGTCAACATGGGTTTGGGGCTATATGAAGTGGAGCCGAAGTTCCGGGAAGTGATTGACGAATGTGCTGAAGCATTCCAGTCGCATCTCGGGATAGATCTCCGTGAAGTGCTGTATCCGAGAGCGCATGAAAGAGATGAGGCGCTTCAAAAGTTGGACCAGACGGCGTTCGCACAGCCGGCGCTTTTCTCGGTCGAGTATGCGCTCGCGCAGATGTGGATGCAGTGGGGAGGCGAGCCGCAGGCGATGATCGGGCATAGCCTTGGTGAGTATGTGGCCGCATGCGTCGCAGGTGTCTTTTCTTTGAAGGAAGCGGTGCGATTGATCGCTGTGCGTGGGCGGCTGATGCAGCAGCGGGACGGCGGAGCGATGCTCGTAGTGCCGTTGGGCGAAAGTGAAGTGAAGGGTTTGTGCGCGGGTAGGGGTTTAGCGATAGCGGCGGTCAATGGACCAAGGCAATGCGTGGTCTCAGGTGCGATCGCGGATGTAGAAGCGTTTGAAGCCGAGTTGAGCGAGAGAAAGATCGCGGGCAAACGATTGCCGGGATCGCACGCGTTTCACTCGGCGATGATGGATCCAATACTTGATGAGTTTGCCAACCACGTCAGGCAGACGGACTTGAAACCGCCGCGCATTCCGTTCATCTCGTGTGTCACCGGTACATGGATAGCAGCAGAGGAAGCGACGGATGCAAATTACTGGGCGCGGCAGTTGAGGGCGCCGGTGCGATTTGCAGATGGGATGCGGGAGTTGATGAAAGATGGCGACCGTGTGTTGTTGGAGATGGGACCGGGCCACACGCTGAGCCGGCTGATCAAACAGCAGGCGGGAAACGACAGCAGGCCTGTGGTTGCGATGATGAGACGCGCAGATGAGGGAGCGTCGGATGAAAAGGTGCTGCTGAGAGCGTTGGGCCAACTGTGGGTCGTAGGCGCGGCGATCGATTGGGCGCGGTTGCATACGGGCGAGCAACGCCGGCGAGTCGCGTTGCCGACGTATCCGTTCGAGCGACAACGATACTGGATCGATCGCAGGACTCTCGCGCAGCAGACGCAAACGCCGTCCTCCGTTTTACAGAAAAGTCCGGATGTTGCTGACTGGTTCTACGTTCCATCGTGGAATCGCTCCACGACTCCCCCGACAGATCATGAGGTTAGCAGGTGGCTGATCTTCGTAGACGAATACGGACTGGCATCGCGAATTATCAAAGGACTGGAGCAACTCGGACACGACGTGGTCGGCGTAATGGCCGGCGAACGCTTCGCTAAACTGGCTGAGAGTCTTTACACGATCAATCCAACGCAGCGCGACGACTACGATGCCTTACTGACGGACCTTCAAGCGCATGACAAGTCGCCGCACAAGATTGCCCACTGCTGGAGCGTCTGCAAGCCGCAGATGAACGCGGATGAACGCGGAAACGTGCGATCGTTCGAGCAGGAGCAGGACCTGGGTTTCTACAGTCTTCTCTACCTTGCCCAGGCGCTGGGTAAACAGTTGCTCGAGCAGGCGTCTGGTGGACCAGGGATCGTCAACAAGATCGAGTTAAAAGTAGTTACGAGCAATGTGCAGGAGGTAACGGGCGAGGAGTTGCTTTGTCCGGAGAAGGCGACGGTGTTGGGTCCGTGCAAAGTCATTCCACAGGAATATCCAAACGTCACTTGTTGCAGCATCGACGTGGTGATACCCGAAGCGGGAACGCCACACGAAGAGAGATTAATTGACCAACTCACAAATGAGTTTGCGGGGCAGTCGACAGAGATGGTCGTTGCTTATCGTGGCGGCCACCGCTGGGTGCAGAGGTTTGAGTCCGTGCGGTTAGACAAGCAGGAGACGATCGCGCCGCTGTTGCGTGAACGTGGAGTGTATTTGATTACGGGCGGAGTCGGAGGCATCGGACTTGAGCTCGCTGAATATCTGGTTCAGACCGTACAGGCAAAGCTGGTGCTCGTGGGTCGTAGTGGTCTGCCGGAGCGAGAGCAGTGGGACGAGTGGGTGGAGACTCACGACGCGCATGATGAAGTGAGCCGCAAGATCGTCAAGGTGAAGCGACTTGAAGAAATGGGCGGCGAGGTGATGGTCGGCCGCGCAGATGTCACCGATGAAGCGCAGATGCATGATGTGTTGAGCAGAGTATCGAGCCGTTTTGGTGACGTTCATGGTGTCATTCATTCCGCGGGACTTCCTCCATCTGGTTTGATTCAACTAAAGACGCCGGAAATGTGCGCGAAAGTGATGGCGCCCAAAGTGCAAGGCACGCTCGTGTTGGACCAGATCTTCAAAGACACAAAACTCGATTTCCTCATACTCAATTCATCTGTAAGAGCATTCCTCGGCGTGCCGGGAGGCGTAGACTATGCGGCCGCTAACTGCTTCCTCGATCTCTTTGCTCACGCGCGCCGCGACTCGGCCCATTTGACCATGTCGATTAATTGGGATGGCTGGCAAGAGGTCGGTATGAGCGTAGACACTCTTCAAAAAGAACCGTCGAGTGAGGAACTGATTTTGTCAGCCGAAGGCAAAGATGTGTTCGGTCGCACGCTACATCACTCGATGCCGCAGGTGGTTGTCTCGGTGAAGGATTTCTCCGCGCGGTTGGCCCAGAACGAGGCGCCCGCATCGGATCTTCTGGAACAGTTGGATCGACGCGCGCCTGTGCAGGTCCACCAGCGTCCGAGTCTCAACAATTCTTACGTCGCTCCGCGAAACGATGTCGAGCGCACGCTTGCCGAAATCTGGCAGGAGTTGCTCGGCATCAGCGAGGTGGGTGTCGACGACAACTTCTTCGAACTCGGCGGAGATTCGCTTGTCAGCATTCAGATCGTCGCGAGGGCGAATCGCGTCGGGCTGCATCTCACGCCGCAACAGGTTTTCCAGCACCAGACGATCGCCGCAATGGCGGCGGTGGCGGGCACGCGCAAGTCGATACAGGCTGAACAGGGTCTGGTCACCGGGCCGCTTCCACTGACTCCTATCCAGCACTGGTTTTTCGAGAAGGAATCTCCGGAGCCTCATCACTTCAACCAGGCTGTCTTGCTTGAAGTGAGAGGAGTTCTCGATCCTGGTTTGTTGGACCAGAGCCTACGCGCACTCGTATCACATCACGACGCACTGCGGCTTCGGTTCGTTCAATGGAAATCGGGTTGGGAACAGGTCAACGCAGATCTCGACGAATCGTCTCTCGTTGCTCAGACAGACCTCTCGAGCCTTGCAGTGGAAAATCAACGAGCGGCGATCGAGAGTACGGCAGCGGAAGTGCAGGCCAGCCTCGAGTTGTCTGAGGGGCCGACGATTCGAGCAATGATGTTTGATCTCGGAGCGGAGGAGTCGAGCCGGCTGCTCATCGTGATTCATCACTTATGTGTGGATGGATTGTCGTGGCGCATTTTGCTGGAGGATCTGCAAACGGTGTATCAGCAGTTGAGCAAGGATCAGGCAGTTGTGCTTCCGTCTAAGACAACGTCGTTCAAGCAGTGGTCCAACCGGCTCACTGAATACGCGCAATCCGAAGCCATACTGGGAGAATCCGGTTACTGGTTGGCCCAGGCTTCAACCAGAGACACACGCCTACCAAGGGATTTCGCGGATGGAGTAAATACACAAGCGTCGAGAGAGACCGTAACCGTTTCGCTCAGCGCAGAAGAAACGGAATCGTTATTGCAGGAAGTTCCGGCTGCGTATCGTACGCAGATCAACGACGTGTTGTTGACTGCCCTCGCCCAGGCGCTGTCGCCATGGATCGGCGCGCGATCGGTGGCAGTCGATCTGGAAGGACACGGACGCGAGCCGATCTTCGAAGACATCGATCTGTCGCGCACGGTCGGCTGGTTTACAAGCCTTTTCCCGGTACACCTGCAACTGGAAGACGGTGATGACGATCCCGGGCGTCATTTGAAGTCGATCAAAGAGCAGTTGCGCGCGATCCCGACCAACGGCCTGAGCTACGGGCTGCTGCGTTACCTTCGCAGTGATGAAGAGATGACGGCGAAACTGCGAGCCGCTTCGCTGCCGGAAATATCATTCCTGTACCTGGGCCAGTTCGATCATGCGCAGTCGACCGTCTCGATGTTTGGTCCAGCGAAAGAATCGAGTGGTCCAAACATCAGCCCGCTCGCAAACCGCAGTCATCTGCTGGAATTCTCCGGAAGCGTTTCCGAGGGTCGACTGAAACTGAGTTTGACCTACAGCCGTAACGTGCATCGCGCTTCGACAGCCGAACGACTCGCGGAAGACTTCGTCGAAGCCTTGCGCGCGCTCATCAACCACTGCCGCACCACCGAGGCTGGAGGCTACACGCCTTCCGATTTCACCGAAGCTGGTCTGAGCCAGGAAGAACTCGATGAGCTAATCGCAGAGCTCACCTCCGCTTAAAAAAAGCCACAGATGAACGCGAATAAACACGGATAAGAATCGGCGTTCATCCGCGTTTATCTGTGGCCTATTCCAAGAAAACCAATGAGCAAAGATCAGATTGAGGATATCTATCCGCTTTCGCCGATGCAGGAGGGAATGATCTTCCACACCCTTCTCGCGCCGGAGTCCAGAGTCTATTTCCAGCAGGAGAGCTACTCCCTGCACGGAGACCTCGACGTCGCTGCGTTGAAACAAGCATGGCAGCAAGTGATCGATCGTCACTCCATTCTCCGTACCTCCTTCGTCTGGGAACGCCGCGACAAGCCACTCCAAATCGTCTACCGCCGGATCGAACTTCCATGGCAACAGAAAGATTGGCGCGGGCTTACTCCCTCTGAGCAACAGGACCAGCTGAAGTCGTTCCTCCATGCAGGTCAGCAGTCGGGTTTCGATCTCTCGAAAACGCCTCTGATTCGTCTCACCCTGATTCAAATGGGCGAGCGGCAGTACGAACTCATCTGGGAATTTCATCACACCATAATGGACAAGCTGTCTGCGGCACTGCTCTTCAAGGAGGTGTTTGCCTGTTACAAGTCCTGTAAGAATGGTGAGCGCGTACAACTCGAACAGCCACGTCCATTTCGCGATTACATCACGTGGTTACAACGACAGGATCGTTCCGCGGCTGAAGAGTTCTGGCGGAAGACGCTGAAGGGCATCACGGCGCCGACTCCTTTCCGGGTGGACCATCCGGTCGACGGCAAAGAAGAGACTTACGACAAACAGACGATCAGTTTGTCGCAGACCACAACCGCCGGCCTGCAATCCCTCGCACAGCGTCATCAACTAACGTTGAACACGATCATTCAGGGAGCGTGGGGCTTGTTGTTGAGCCGCTACAGCGGCGAGGAGTCGGTCGTCTTCGGCACCACGGTGTCAGGTCGCCCGATGGATCTCGTCGGCGCTGAATCGATGATCGGGTTGTTCATCAACACGCTGCCCGTACGCGTCGACGTCTCGCCCGGCAACAAAGTTATCAACTGGCTCAAGTCTCTACAGTCGCAACTCGTTGAAGCGCGGCAGTACGTCTATAGCCCGCTGGTTGACGTTCATGCGTGTAGCGAGGTGCCGCGAGGCACGCCGCTTTTCGAGAGCACCGTAGTCTTCGAAAGCATGTTGCCCACGAGCGGTTCGCATGATCACGGAAAAGACTTCGAGATTCGCAACGGCGCTGTTTACGAATGGTCACATTTCCCCCTCGCCGCGGTGGTCTGGCCCACACCCGAACTCACCATCGATCTGTGGTACGACTGCCGTCGTTTCGACCTCGACACGATCACTCGAATGCTCGGGCACTGGCAGACGTTACTCGAAGGGATCGCCGCCGGCGCCGAGCAGCGACTCTCCGAGCTATCGCTGCTGACGAGCAAAGAAAACCAACGATTGATATTCGACTGGAACCAAACCTACGTTGAATACGCGGAACGTGATCTGTGCCTGCACGAGTTGTTCGAGCAACAGGCAGAGCGCCGGTCTGAGGCAGTTGCCGTTGTGTGTGAAGGTCGAGAGTTGACCTATCGTGAATTGAATGAGCGAGCGGATCAACTGTCGCTCTACCTGCAAACGCTTGGAGTTGGACCAGAGGTGCTGGTCGGTATTTGTGTTGAGCGATCGCTCGAGATGGTCGTCGGGTTGCTCGCGATACTAAAGGCTGGCGGAGCTTATGTGCCGCTTGATCCGTCGTATCCTGCGGAGCGGCTTCGCTTCATGCTCGCAGATGCAGGTGCGCCTGTACTCTTGACGCAGCAACGGCTGCTCTCGCTTCTTCCTGCTCATGACGCAACAGTCGTTTGCCTGGATGCGGATTGGGAAACGATCGCGCAGTTGTGCCCGCCACCCGCAGCGCCACCTGTGGCAACCACCGAGAACCTGGCTTACATGATCTACACGTCAGGTTCCACCGGACTGCCAAAGGGCGCGATGACGACGCACTCGGCGATCGTCAATCGACTTTTGTGGATGCAGCAGGCCTATGAGCTGAACAAATCCGACCGCGTATTGCAGAAGACGCCGTTGAGCTTCGACGTTTCAGGCTGGGAGCTGTTCTGGCCGTTGATAACCGGAGCGCGGATGGTCCTTGCCAGGCCTGAGGGACACAAGGACAGCAGTTACCTGATCGATCTCATTGATGAGCAGCAGATCACGACCCTGCATTTTGTGCCGTCGATGTTGCAGGCGTTTCTGGAGGATCGAGGTGTCGAGCGGTGTACGAGTCTTCGCCGCGTGATATGCAGTGGTGAAGCGCTCACGGTCAATTTGCAGGAGCGCTTCTTTGAACGGCTCGGTGGCGCTGAGTTGCATAATCTCTATGGTCCAACTGAAGCCGCGATCGATGTCACCTTCTGGCGTTGTGAGCGTGATGATCGCAGATCGAGTGTGCCCATCGGCAGACCGATCGCGAATACGCAACTCTACATCCTCGACGAGCGACTCGAACTGGTACCTGTTGGAGCGACCGGTGAGTTGTACCTCGGCGGCGTGGGCCTCGCGCGTGGCTATCACGGGCGGCCGGAGTTGACGGCAGAGAAGTTCATTCCCGACGCGATGAGTGGGAGGAGTGGAAGTCGTTGGTATCGCACAGGCGACGTGGTCCGCTATGGTGAAGAAGGTGAGGTTGAGTATTTAGGCAGAGTGGACCAGCAGGTGAAGGTCAGAGGAAACCGGATTGAGTTGGGTGAGATCGAGGCGGTGCTGGTCAGCCATCCGGGCATTCAGGAAGCTGTCGTCACGATCCACGAGCATGCTGAAGGCGACGTGCGTCTTCGCGCGTATCTCGTGCCGGATCAGGAGCAGGCGTTTCCAGTTCGACAACTGTTGCGGTTTGAAAAAGAAGGCTTGCTCGCCGGTCGATCACGTCTTGAGTTACCGAATGGTCGGGAGATCGTCTGCCTGGCTAACAAGGAAGAAGCGCGGTTCCTCTACAAAGAGATCTTTGAAGAGCATTGCTACTTCAGAAGCGGCATCAGCTTGAAGCATGGCGCGTGTGTGTTCGACGTCGGCGCGAACATCGGCATGTTTACGCTCTTTGCCGGGACGAGGTGCAGGGATGTGACGGTTTATGCGTTTGAGCCGGTGCCGGCGATCTTCGAAGTGTTGAAGCTGAATGCTGCTCTTTCGGGATTGAATGTGAAGCTGTTCGACTGCGGTCTGTCGCGTGAAGCGGCGACGGAGGTTTTTACCTATTACCCGCAGTTTCCGGGTTCGTCAGGACGCTTCGGAGATCCGGTGAGGGATCGCGAGGTGTTGAAGTCTGGTGTGCTCAACATGCTTCGAGATGATTCTGAGACGGAAGGGTTTTCGAGCGAAGAGCTCGAGGCGATCATCGGAGAGCGCGTGTCGGAGCGGTTGATCGACGAGCAGATTACGTGCCAACTGCGAACGATCTCAGAAGTGATTAGTGAAAACTCGATCGAGAGAATCGATCTGCTCAAGATTGATGCAGAGAAGAGCGAGTCGGATGTGCTCGCCGGGATTAGTGAAGATGATTGGCTGAAGATCGATCAGATCGTGATGGAAGTTCACGATCTAGATGGACGGTTGGACCAGATTAGACGGTTGCTGGAGAGTCATGGATACGAAGTCAATGTCGAGCAGGAAGCGTGGTGCGAAGGCACTGAGCTTTACAACCTCTACGCACGGCGATCGGGTTTGGAACGTGCCGCCGGCTTGAGCGACAACGCGTCCCAGGCATGGAGTAGTCAGAACGCATTGTTGGCGGATGTGAGGCGTCTGCTGGAGGAACAACTGCCGGAATTCATGATGCCGTCTGCGTTCGTAATGCTCGACGCGCTACCGCTGACACCGAGTGGAAAAATTGATCGGAAAGCGCTCCCGCGCCCGGACCGCGCCCGGCCGCAGCGTGAAACTGCTTTTGTCGCGCCTCGCACTCCGCTGGAACAGGATCTTGTAAACATCTGGCGGGAGTTACTCGGCATTGAGCAGATTGGTATTCACGACAAGTTTTTCGAGCTGGGCGGTCACTCCCTGTTGCTCACACGGCTCGCGTCACGGATCCACAGGACATTCGGAGTCGAGGTTCCGTTACGAGTGCTCTTCAACACGCCGACTGTGGTCGACATGACGACGGCTATCGCCGCGAGGCAAGTCGAGCATGAAGATCAAACAGAGGCCCACAATCTGTTGGAAGAATTAAAGAAACTCTCACCCGAGGAAGTAAAAGCATTGCTCGAAGCCGAAGAAGATCTGATCGAAGTCTGAGCGCTACTTTCACCGTTTTTATCCACAGATTACGCAGATTTTATTTAGCAGAATCTGCGTAATCTGTGGATAGAAAGCCTCGTTCATCTCCCGAAAGGTCCACATGAAGCTTTTATTAACGATGAATTTGCCGTACACGCGTGTCTCTGGCGGCACGAACAGATCGAACCGGTGTCTTGCCGAACACCTGGCTGAGCGACACCGTGTTCGCGTCGTCGTTCCCGCGCTCGCGGTGCCCAGTCCGATCAGCCATGAACAGTTTGTGGCAGAGCTGGCGGCCGAAGGGATTAGCGTGCAGTCGGATGGCGCCGTCGACATCTTTACGCTTAACGGCGTCGAAGTGCATTGCGTGGTGAAGGCGGAGTCGCTGCGCGCTTACCTCATGGACCAGATTCGCGAGTTTGAACCGGATTGGGTTCTGGTGTCTTCCGAAGACCCGTCACAGAGTCTGCTCGACGCAGCGCTTCGATCGCACCCGGGCAGAGTGGTCTACCTCGCGCACACGCCTCAGATGTTTCCGTTTGGACCTGCGAGTCTTTACCCCGGCAAGGCGCGCACCGAACTTGTCGGACAAGCGGCAGGCATTGTTACCATCAGCAACTTCGTTTCGAGCTATATCAAGGAGTGGACCGGCTTCGAGTCGTTCGTCAATCATCCGCCACACTTCGGCTCTCCTCCATTTTCAAACTTCAGTAACTTCGACAGCGGCTATGTCCTGCTGATGAACGGCAGCGCCGTGAAAGGAATCTCGATCTTCCTCGAGCTTGCGCGACTGATGCCCGACGTTGAATTCGCGGCGCTTCCCGGCTATGGCACCACGCCCGCCGATCGTGCGGCGCTCTCGGCGTTGTCCAATGTGACCTTGTTGCAGAACCGCAAGAACCTTGAAGACATTCTCTGCCAGACACGCGTCCTCTTGATGCCGACGTTGTGGATCGAGGGATTTGGAATGGCTGTGGTCGATGCGATGCTGCGGGCGATTCCGGTCCTTGCAAGTAATTACGGCGGACTGGTCGAAGCAAAACTCGGTACCGACTACTTACTTCCGGTGCGACCGATCGAGCACTTTGAAGATCAGCTCGATGCCAACCTGCTCCCGACTCCGATCGTTCCGGCTCAGGACGTTGGCCCATGGCAGCTTGCGTTGCGCGAACTGCTTTCGAACCGCGAGATTTACGAGAGGCAGTCGGCAGCGGCTCAAAACGCGGCGTTGAAGTTTGTTTCAGGGCTTAGCGTTCGGCCGTTCGAAGACTGGCTGGTCCAACTGGCAGATCGTCGCGTGTCGAAACAGAGTTTGAGTGCGACAAAAGATGCAGCGGATCTTTCGTCGAGTGAGAGTGAGGCGTTTAGTAGTGTCGCCGATCTCAGTCCGGAGCACCTGGCGCTGCTAGTGCGGCGGCTTCGTAAAAAGAAGGCGCTCTCGTCCAACGGGTATGAGACAAGCATTCCGCGAGCGCCACGAAACGGCGCGCTGCCGCTCTCGTATGCACAGCAATGCTTGTGGGTTTCGGATCAGATACAGCACGGCAGCGCCGCCTACAACATCGTTAACGCGTTGCGATTACGCGGGCGACTTAACGTGCCGGCTATTGAGCGCGCGCTCACCGAGATAACCAGACGTCATGAGATCTTGCGCACTACGTTTGCGATGAATGGCAGCGCGCCAGTGCAGGTTATTCATCCGGCACAACCGTTCGCGTTGCCGGTGCTGGACTTGAGCGCGGTGGCTGAAGACGAGCGGGAAGCAGAAGCGCGGAGAGTGGCGACGGAAGAGTTACAACGGCCGTTCGATCTTTCGACTGGACCACTGCTGCGCGCGAGTGTGTTGCGGTTGAGTGAGCAGGAGCATGTGCTGCTGTGCACGATGCACCACATCATCAGCGACGGCTGGTCCATGGGTGTGCTGATCCGTGAGTTGACCACTTTGTATGAGGCCTACGCGACCGGAAAGGAGTCGCCGTTGCCGGAGCTTGCGATTCAGTACGCAGATTATGCGCACTGGCAACGCGAGTGGCTGCAGGGCGAAGTGCTGGAGAAGCAGATCAACTATTGGAAGCAACAGATGGACGGCGCGCCGCCGGTGCTGGAGTTGCCGACCGATTATCCACGGCCTGCGGTGCAGACCTTCAATGGTGCAAATCAGTCGATAACGTTGCCCGTAGAGCTGACTACGGGGCTGAAAGCGCTGACACAGCGCGAAGGCGTGACGCTGTTCATGACCTTGCTGGCGGCGTTCCAGACGTTGTTGTGGCGCTACAGCGGGCAGGAAGACATCGTGGTGAGCACCGGGATCGCAAACCGTAACCGTGCGGAGACTGAGCCGCTGATCGGGTTCTTCGTGAACACACTCGTGTTGCGTACGGACTTGTCGGGTGAACCGTCCTTCACCGAATTACTGCGACGCGTGCGTGAGGTGACGCTTGGAGCGTATGCGCATCAGGATGTGCCGTTTGAGTTGCTGGTGGAGGCGTTGGCGCCGGAACGCGATGCACGCTACACGCCGTTGTTCCAGGTGATGCTGGTGCTACAGAACGCACGTACAGACAAACCAGTGAAGCTTGCAGAGCTCGAAGCCAGTGGCGTTGGTGGAGAAAGTGGGGCAGCGAAGTTTGATCTGACGATGTTTGTCGAGGAGCGCGGAGAAGAGCTTGGCGTGGTGCTGGAGTACAACACCGACCTGTTCGCGGAGTCCACAATCGAGCAGATGCTGGAGAGCTTCCGGCGTTTGGTGGAAGGGATCGTAGCAGCGCCGGAGCAACGCATCACCAGCATCGAGATGATCGACGCGGAAGAGCGGCGACGATTAACCGGACGTGGCGGCGAGAGCCTGAGCGCGGATGCGGAGTTCGTGAGCGTGGCCGAAATGTTTGAGGCGGCAGCAGCACGCAATCCGCAGGCGGTGGCGATCGAGTGTGGCCATCGGTTGCTGAGTTATGGAGAGGTGGATGAGCGCGCCAACACGCTGGCGAATTATCTGCTCGGACACGGTGCTGGACCAGGAACGATCGTGGCACTGCTAACAGAGCAGATGAGCGAGACGATCGTCGGAATACTCGGGAGTTTGAAAGCGGGCGCGGCGTTCATGCCTTTAGATGTGCGGCAGCCTGCGGCGCGTTTGCGAAAGCTGATGGAACTTGCGCCGGAGTTTCTGCTGACGGAAACGAAAGTTGTCGCCGCACTGGGCCACCAACTGCTGAATGCAAAAGTAATCTGCGTGGATGGTCCAGAGTTTCAGGAGTATCACAACCCGGTAGCGCCGCGCGTGAACAGCGATCCGGACCAGTTAAGCTACATCTACTTCACATCAGGTTCGAGCGGCACACCGAAAGCAATCGCCGGACGGCTGAAAGGGATCGCGCACTTCATCAACTGGGAGATCGAAGAGTTAGGTGTAGGCGTCGGTGTGCGCGTGAGCCAACTGCTGTCGCCATCGTTCGACGGCTCGTTGCGAGACGTGTTCCTGCCGCTGTGTGCAGGCGGTGTGGTGTGCGTGCCGGAGCGGCGCGAGCAGATCCTGGAAGGACGC
>DASTQB010000162.1:0-12736 GCA_035761985.1 Pyrinomonadaceae bacterium | reverse complement strand
GAGCCGGAGCTACAGGGTCAAATTCTTTTGAGCCGGAGCTACAGGGTCAAATTCTTTTGAGCCGGAGCTACAGGGTCAAATGCCTTTCAAGCAACCTGACTGACAACACCTAACGCTCTCGGTGGGCCATGCTCTGCTGGTTCAGGCGTTGGCCGGTGGGGGAATATTGCTGGTCGCCTGTGAGCGATTCGAGAAAGGCTACGAGAGCTTTTCGTTCCGCAACGGTCAGGCCCAGCGGCTTCATCAGTGGATCGAGACGCGGGCTCGGCTTACCGCCACGATTGAAGAACTCGATCACCTCATCGAGAGTTTTCAAACTGCCGTCATGCATGTACGGCGCGGTTAAAGCGACATTCCGCAGCGACGGCGTTAGAAACCGTCCCGACAGATCATCGGTACTGATCTCACCCAAACCTCTATCGCCATACTCCTTCTTCACCAGGTCCCAACTCACCCCAAGATCGTGATACTTATGATCCATAAACAGCGAGTAGTCGTGCCCGATCGTGTGGCACTGCGAACACTGCGCCTTGCCGGTAAAAAGTTTCAATCCCAACTGCGCCTGTTTACTTAACGCCGATCTATCCTTCGCGTAGTAATACCGATCGAACGCAGAATTCCCAGACGTCAAAGTTCGCTGGTACGCAGCCAGCGCCCGCGCCACCTGGTCAAACTCAATCTCTCCCACTCCCATCGTCGATCGGATCGCCTGCACGTAATGCGGCTGCGAACGAATGTAAGCCGGCACTTTATCGAGATAGTGGAAATCCATCTCGCTCACACCGTTGATCGGATACTTCATGAAGTTCTCAATCGTCGATGCATACCCGTCCCAACGCATCAGCGGCCGGTAAGCGATATTCAACAGCGAAGGGACATTACGCCGCGTCTTTCTTCCGTGAACCCCAACGCCCTTCTCCTCGCCGTTGCTGAATCCCTTCTCGGGCATGTGACAACTCGCACATGAGACTTTCCCCGTGCTCGACAAATTCGGATCGATAAACAGCAGACGACCGAGCTCCGCGAGCTCGTAGTCGGGCTTCTCAACCGACGGCAGCGGAACTGAAGGCAGCCCGAGAGACGTTTCCATGGGCCAGCCCATCTTCCGCTTTGGCAACGACGCGAGGATCAGATCACTCTCCGACGGAAGCAGCACTCGCCCATCCTTCGCGTAAATACCGCCAAACTTATTTGCACGGTTCGCAACCACCAGGTTGACCGAATACTGTTTACTCAACCGCCGGCAGAGTTCGTCCCACTTGTCGCTGTCGCGATCACTCCAACCAGCCGCAACCAGAATCGTGTCAGCACCGCGATCGGCAAGTCGTGGAACGCCGACAAGAATGTCGTCACCCGACATGATCCCGACGCGCAGCCCGCGATCGTCGAACGAGTCGATGATGTCGCGATAGTTGCCTCTGCTTGCGGCGCCGTCCTCCTGATCGACCCGCACCATCAGCTTGCGATACTTACTGACGAGCTCACCGCGGTCGTTGAGCAGGATCGTCGTCAGGAAGTAACCAGAACCCGCAGCCGACTTCTCAGGAACCGAGATGACCAACCAGATCCCGAGCTTCTTTGCGTACTTCGAGAAGTATTCCGTGGTTGGACCAGGGATCGGCTCTGCATTCGGCGTCGTCGACTTGAGCGTTCCGAGCAACGCGAGTTCCGGCGTCACTACGTATCGCGCGCCCCGCTCGCTTGCTTCAACTATGAGCTTCGTCAGTCGATCTCTGTTGACGCCGAGCTGATGGTTGACTGGCGTGAATTGAATGGCGGCGAAAGTTTCAGCCCGCGCGGAAGTCGCAGACTTGCCGAAGGAAGGATCTGCAGCGTGCAGGGTCGCGCCTACGATGACGGCCAAACCCGCAAGCACAAGGAGTTTGGTTGAGTAGCGTCTCTTTAACACTTCTCACCTCTTTAAGAATTTCGTTCAAACGAGCAATACGCCATTAACTTAAAACCTGGGGCGCTCACGCCCCAGGCTTTATGCTTGCGCCTGCTACTACGCAGGCCGAACCAGCTGCTTAGCGACCGATCGAAGCTGAGCTCTGGGCCGATCGATGCTCGCCCTGGTAGCTGTACTTGCGAATGATGGTTTTGCCGGTGAAGCTGTCAACCGTGATCAGGCTGAGGAAACTCGGCTTACCGTTGTAGTCCGCGTCAGGAGAAATAACCGAGTGCACACCTTCCATGCGGATTCTCGAGCGCACCTTGCCGGTCTTCTGATCGATGACGCGCAATTCGCTGAATGAACCCGGATCCCAGCCGCTGGCCCAGGTGCACAGCCAGTCGCCGTCGACTTTCGCAAGCCCCATCGCGCTTTCATCCGACCACAAGTTGGCAATCACCTTACCCGTCTTGAGGTCCATGACTGCGAGGTGTGGATGCTCGACGTAGAGTTGAGCGATCAGCACGCCGCGCTCTTTGTCGTAACCGAGTCCACCGGCCGGCGACGGGAGCGGATATCTTGCGAGCACCTTGAATGTTTTCGGATCGATCTTCAGGACCTGTGCGCCGTTCGTCGTGGCCGCATAGAAAAAGCCTTCCGCCAGTACGAGACCGCCGAAATCATCGTCGGCAATCGTCACGGAGTCGACCACTTTGCCTGTCTTTTTCTCGACCGTAAGGAGTTTGCCCAGGTACTTCTCCGGCAACATGGGCTTCTGCCCGTAGCGATACGGTGGCTTCTTGTTGGTCAGCAGATAGTAGAGACTGTTATCTGTCGGATGCGGATAGAACCCTGACAGTTCTGCTTCGATGCCGGGAGTCTTGTAGTCCTCGATTGGCTGGACAGCGGCCTTTAGCCGTGCGTCGTCTTTGGCCTGGTCCTGCGCCAGCGACGAGGTTCCCGTGAATCCTATGAGCATGGCAAGGGCGATAATCCCTGCCAATGGAAATCGTCGGATTACGTTGTGATGTGTTTTCATTTTCAGCTCCTTACCTTCCTTCGTCCAGGGGTCAATGCAATTTAGAAAATTTGCTTTCGTTGCGCGGCAGAGTAACGAACTCGCATCCTAAGCCGCTCGACGCAACACGACTTCTCCGTAGTTGCGAATGTGGACGTGGACCATCGAAGTAAGCCTGCGAAGCAGGCGCAAGCATAAAGCCTGGGGCGTAAGCCCCAGGGTCACGAACACCACCACAGTCTCAAGCCCGCGAATGCGGGCGACAGAAACGCAAACACGGAGAATCGAAAACCCACGACGCGATCTTATCTTCACGAGATTCGACACGGTCTTGTCACCACAGCGGAGACAACATCAAGCAAAGACAGATGAAGCAAGTTAATGTGAGTGGAGGAAACTCATGAAAATAAGAAACTACTTTTGGTTGGTTCTGATCATCGGGTTGATCAGCATTCCGTCGGCCGCCCAGAGACGCCGGGAGCAAACAGCGACTGGCAGCAGAATCGCAAATACATCAAGGTCCGCCGCGCAGGAGCTGTCTGCGGCGGAGCGAACAGCCGCCCTTGATACGAGCCTATCTACTACGTGTGCGGAGACGGCGCCGCTAGCTCCCAAAGTCCTTGCGCACGATGCAAACGTGTTTGCGCCACAGAGAATCGCGAACACACTGAACGGGGTTTGGGTAGGAAAAGTCAGCGGCGAGTATGATAAGCAACTCTTTGCTGATGATGGATTCCTCAACGTCGATTACTACATGATCGTCGACATCAGTCGCGGTGAAGCATTCACATACCAGGAATTCGGTGATAAGCGCTCGGCCGCGAACTTTGCACCAAAGGCCGGCGCGCCCAAGTGGACTTACGTGTGGTGTGCGAGGGAAAACTATCAAACCAAGTCGCCGCGGCAGATCCACGAGTTCACGAAAGTGTCAGACAATGTCCAGGACGCTCGAAGCATAATCGCTAATTCCGTGGGTGTGACTTTTTCGGGTGGTGAGCCCCTCATACTTTCGAATGTCTGGAGGAAACTGGTTGATTCGAAGTTCTTCGACGATCCCAACCGCTCGCTCGCATACGCCGGCGTCTTGTTCAACCCTCTAACAATGGGAACCGTGCAGTCTGCCGGAGGCGGCACCCTGTTTGAGTTGAGGATGGTGGGAGAGTACCGCGGATCGGGACAGACCGCTGCTCAGTTCGTACCCGGAGTGCCAATCCACAACGTCGAACAAGCGCATTTTCTCGGTGTGTCAGGTGCTTCAATCTCGACAGCTTCAAGTCCGAGGAGAGGTCCAAGGGGAACAATCACCACCGCCGAGACCGGAGATTATCTGACTGCGTCGTACGCGCTGGGCAATGAAATGGAAGGGCCGAAAGACGATGCGGTGGTCGCGGTCTTTTCAACCCAAATGGCCTTTGACAAAGTAGTCATTGGACCACTCGGCACGAGCCCCAGCTTCCCGACAGCTACATCGCCGAAGACCGGACGAGCACGAGCCGAGGCGGCGCCGGCGAAAACCCCGACACCGAACACAGGCCGCACTGGTCGCGGACAAAGATAGCGTGAAAAACTTAGACAGGATTTACAAGACGATCTTGTAGATCCTGTCTAAGATTCATCTCGGGTTCGTCTTGACAAACATCCCTTCGCCCAGTACGGTCTTACGTTCTCGCCAGTCCCTTTGTCTTACTCACAGGAGAAACTCTCATGTCGAACGTAGTGAGAAACGTGCTTGCCGTCATCGCAGGACTCGTCATCGGTAGTATCGTCAACATGGCAATCGTCGCCATTGGCCCAATTCTGATTCCTCCTCCTCCTGGTACAGACGTCAGTAACATGGAAGCATTGAGCAGATCTATGCCGCTGTTTGAGCCGCGGCATTTCATCATGCCGTTTCTCGCGCACGCGCTCGGCTCTCTCGCCGGCGCGATCGCTGCTTACATGATCGCAGGCAGCTACAAGAAACAGATTGCGCTCGCGATCGGCGCGGTATTTCTGTTGGGCGGCGCGGCGGCAAGTTACATGCTTCCTGCTCCGATCTGGTTTGAAGTGCTTGATATCGTGGCCGCGTACCTGCCGATGGCGTGGTTGGGATCTCAGATTGGCGCCCGCCTGCAACGCAAGTAGTCGTTAACCATATTTCAACTGGAAGGGGTGGCCGTGCGTGGGCCGCCCTTTTTAATTCGCGTTTTAAATCTCCACCCTGGGTTGGCCACGGAGGGCCACCCCTACAAATAGCAAACGCGGAGAAGCCTGAACTGTGCGCGCTGTTTAGTCTCAGCCAATGTCATAGTCCGTCACTTGGCCCGAGGAACACTCCGGCTGCGACAACCAACAGTTGATAATCGGGAGGATACTCATGCGCACAATCAAAAGATCCATTTGGGTCGCTCTGGTCGTTGGTCTGATCGGTATTCCGTCGGTCGCCCAGCCACGCCGGACCACTCAGAGGCAAACAACGCGAAGCGCTCAAATCACACGGGCGCAGAACATGTCCGTAGCAACGCGTGCGAACGCGCTTAATACGACCATTGCAACTACGTGTGCCGCGACGGCCCCGGCAGCCCCTCGAATCCTGACGCACGATGCGAGAGTGTTTACGCCGGATCGAGTCGCGAACACACTTCACGGCGTGTGGATCGGAAAAGTCACCGGCGAGTTTGATCCACAACTCGTTGGAAGAGATGGATTGCTCAACGTCGACTACTACATGATCGTCGACATGAAGCGCGGCGAGGCGTTTGTATACGAGGAGTTCAGTGACAAGCGATCAGCCGGCGGGCTCCAGCCAAAACGTGGCGCTCCGAAGTGGACGTATGTGTGGTGTGCGAGGGAAGACTATAAAACCAAGTCGCCGCGCCAGATTCACGAGTTCACGAAAGTGTCAGACGATATCAACGACGCTCGCAGGCTTCTGACTAATTCCCTCGGAGAGAGATTTACCGGTAACCAGGACATCGTGCTTTCGGAAGTGTGGAAGAGACTTGTCGACGCAAGGTTCTTCGACAACCCGCAACGCTCGCTCGCGTATGCCGGCGTCTTGTTCAAACCCGTCACGATGGGAACTGTTAAGTCGTCCAACGGCGATGGGCTGTTTGAGTTAAGGCTTGTTGGAGAGTATCGCGGATCGGGACAGACGGCGGCTCAGTTCGTTCCTGGAAATCCGATCCACAACGTCGAACAAGCACACTTCGTCGGCTTCTCGATGTCGAGTCAGGAAGTCCGTTCACTTGGACGACGCGCGCCTTCGATCGCGGCTGAAGTCGAGGGTTCAGGAGACTTTCTCAGTGCGTCGGTCGAGCTTGGCAATGCGATGGTTGGTCCAAAAGACGACGCACTCGCTGCCGTCTTTTCCACCCAGATGTCATTCGACAAAGTCGTAATCGGCCCTCTGTCCCCGGACGCCCGCGCCTCAGCCTCGGTTCGCACCCCGGCACGCAAGAACCCGAGACGGTGACCCCGGTGTTACTCGGCAGGAGTGACGACTTTCACTCCTGCCGGGTGACGAACTCCTCGCGAACATCTCTTCTTCAGTGGGACAAGGCCATGAACCGGCTCGTAGTTATCGGCTCCAGCATCTCGGGTGGACTTGCCGCATGCTACCTCAAACTCCGCTTTCCGGATTGTGAAGTCGTCTCAATTCAAAAGCCCAACGCGAAGTTCCCGATCGTAGGCGAATCACTGACCGAGTTCAGCACGTTGCTGTTTCATGAGATCGGTCTGGGTTCGTATCTCGAGGAACATCACTTTCACAAGTACGGTCTTACTTTCCACTTCAAAGAGAAGATCGACGATCCCAACGACTACACCTATTCGACGCACGAAGCGATGCGGATTCCGCCGATGCCGTCGAAGCAGATCAATCGTTTCACACTCGCTATTCGTCTAAGAGAACGCGCACGGGAGCTCGACGTCAAAATCATCGACGCCACTGTCACCGATGTATCGATCAACGAAAGTGGTCTGCATCGAATTGAATACACGGCCGATGGTGAAGAGCCTGCTCAGATCGAGACCAGATGGATTGTCGACGCCAGCGGGCGCAATCGATTCCTGGCGAAGAAACTTGATCTGAGAAGAACGTCGAAATACCAGAGATCGTCGTTCTGGTTCCGTCTGGAAGATTTCGATAAAGGAATTTTGAGGCAGATGGACCAGGTGAAAAAGCCGCAGCACTGCTTCGACTCCTATTACGTCACACATCATTTCTTCGGACAGCACAACTGGATCTGGGCCATACCGATGCGATCTGATCGAGCTGACTGCGATCTCATCAGCATCGGAATCGTCTATCGCCCGGACCTGTATAAGTCGGAGGTGTCGTCGGTAGAAACGTTTCTGTCGCAGGTTGGTGCGGAGCATCCGGTTGTGGCGAAGCTCGTTGCGAGCGGGAAGATTGTCGATACAAATATCTTTCGTAACTACTTCTACGAGACGAAACAGAACTACAGCAGGCGTGGGTGGTTCATCATCGGCGACGCCGGCGATACGGTCGATCCTCTGTACAGCACGGGGATCGCGATGACGTCGATTCAGATAAAGCAAGTGGCGGCGATGATCGAGGCTGATAGGAACGGCACGCTTACGGAAGAGTTCGTAAGCGATCTGGAGAAACTGTACAAGACGATTCGCGACTCGCTTCAGGCCGAGATCAGCACGCTGTATGAAGTGATGGCGGATCCGTTCCAGGCGCACCTGCGGATGCATTGTGCGTCCGCGTTCTATTTCTACGTCTTACTTCCCTCGTGGCTTTGCGGATACATCAGCGATCGCGTCGGCGCAAAGGTGATGCTGAAGATGCTTCAGGACGGCGCCGGACGTTTCGAATCTTTGAAGGCGCTTCTGCCGGTTGCGTCAAGACGGCTGGGAGCGCTGCCTGCCAGCAAGATCGAGAACCTTTACTACCGCACGGTCAACTGGAACCTGCGCGGGCCGTCTGAAGAAATGATCCCGCGCGACTTTGCGAAGTGCAGTCTCTTCTTCGCACGGATCAGGTTTTACGTGCTGAAGAAGTCGGGCTGGCACCAGTGGACCAGGCACGTCTCGTTGTGCCTTGCCGACCTGTTCCGGGCGTTGTTGTTTGGCGTGGTGATGAGACGGCAGCCGATCAAAGAATCGACGCTCGTTAAAAGAATGGTCGGCGCTTTGTGACCTTGGGTTGTTTGACAGGATTGCAGGATTTTCGAGATTTACATGTAAATCCTGTTAATCCTGAAATCATGTCCAGCCAACGTGGGAATCCATGAGCTCTCAAGATTTCGTCAAACTGTCGCTGCAACTCGCAACCATGCTCGGCTTTGCCATCATGTGCGGCGAGTTTATGCGACGGCTGAAGCATCCGGCCGTCGTCGGAGAGATGTTTGGCGGAATCATTCTTGGACCAACGATCCTCGGAGCCCTCGCGCCCTCGCTCTATGACTGGCTTTTTCTCTCGTCGATAAATGTGAACGGCGTGCGCGAGGCGGCCACGAAGCTGGGCATGCTGTTCTTTCTGTTCTATGCAGGTCTCGAGGTCAATCTATCCGAACTGAAGACGATGCGCCGGAAGGCGATCCTCATCGGCCTAATCGGAACTCTCGTTCCGATCGCGCTCGGTGTTGGTCTCGTGTATGCGCTGCCGAGAACGTTCTGGGGACCAGCGGTTCAGGCCCACTTCCTTCCGTTCGCACTGTTCATCGGGATGAATTTCGCGAACTCGGCGAATCCCGTGATCGCCAGAATTCTCCTCGACCTCGGACTGCTGCACGGTCCAATCGGCGCGCTGATTATGAGCGCCACAGTTATCGACGATCTCGTGAACTGGATCCTGTTCGCCGTCATTCTCAGTGACTTCACACCGGCGGGTCAGGCTGGCGGCGGAAACGCGATCGTAAGCGTGATTCAAGTCGGCGTGTTCTTCGTCGTGGTACTTGGCCTCGGCCGCTGGCTCCAACCGAAGGCAATGAAGCGAATCCGGCAGCACGTCGCATGGCCCAGTGGGTTCATTGCCGTGACGGCGCTGCTCGTTCTGTTTGCGAGCAGTGTGGCAGAGGCGCTCGGTATTCACGCGTTTCTTGGCGCGTTCCTGATCGGCGTCGCGTTGAGCGAGGGCGACAAGGGTAACAACGAAGCACACGACATGATCGGTCACGTCGTTATGAGCTTCGCGCCGATTTACTTCATCTCGATGGGGATGACGACAAACTTCATCACCAACTTCGATCTGCTGCTAGTTGCCCTCATCTTGTCGGCGGCCTGCGTCAGCAAGATCGGCGCGGTCCTATTGGGTGCAAAGGCTGCACGGATGACGTTGGACCGCGAGGTGTGGGCCATCGGCTTCGGTCTCAACGCGCGTGGCGCGACGGGGATCATTCTTGCGGGAGTCGGGCTCGCTAACGGAGTGATCGATGCGCGCATCTTTGTCGCGCTGATCGTGACGGCACTCGTCACGTCGTTCATGGCCGGGCCGATGATGAGCCGTCTACTTTGGCATCGTCAGACGATGCGCGTGGCGCACGTGAGGCCCGCGATGGAAGGCAGTTAAGGTGAAAATCATGACAGCAAAGCTCTCGCAGTTCGTAACTCTGGCATTGCCCGGTTCTCGCACGCTGCCTGGGCTCTCTGTCGAACTCGCCCACTCGCGCTTCGACCGGCAACGCGCCCTCGAACTTCACCGCGACGTTTACAAGCGCAAAGGACTTCTCCGCGAAGACGCGAGCACGCCGCATGTGTTACCGCAGGCGTGCGCGCCAGGATCGGCAACGTTCGTTGCGAAAGAAGACGGCGCGATCGTCGGCACGATCAGCTTCTACATGGATTCGGTGATCGGTCTGCCGATGGACGACGTGCACGGTGAGGAAGTCGACGAAATGCGAGTCCGTTTTGCGCGCGTTGCGGAGGTCGGCGGCCTCGCTGTGCTCGAAGATCGTTGGGGTTTGGGAATCACGATGATGCTCTACCTCGCCACGTTTCGTTGGGCCATCGCGACCAGCACCGAGTGCATCGTTGCATGTGTCAATCCTTCGTCGCGCCGCGCGTACAGCAAGCTGCTCTTGTTTGAAGTGCTTGGTGAATGTAAACAGCATCCGCGGTTTCTTGGCGCACCGTCGATACCGATAGCGGTCGATCTCACCACGGCCCCGGCTCGCTACCGTGAGATTCACGGTGGCGAGCACGGTAGCGAGTGGAACAAGTTGTTTTGCGATCCACACCTGTTGCACACATCTGCCGACCTCGGCGCCGCACAGTATCTTCAGTGGTCCGACGATGAAGTCTCCGACATGATCAGGACAAACCAACTCACGCTCGCCGAAGACGATCTGTTGTACATCGAGCAGCATTACTCGACTGCCGCGTTGGCGCCCACTCTGGCGTAAGGAGGTCACGTCAAGTTGTTGGTGACAACACTCCTACGCGAGTTGATCAAGCCGGCGCCATTCGACCGCATACCTGAACCGGATCTAGTCATGGATTCAGCAGAGGCCGTTGCGGCGTTCGCGCGCGCGGGCCAGCCGAACGGCATCTTGTCAGGCGTGTATGCGTTCTACGTCGAACAAGCGTCGCGGATGATTCGGCCTGGAGATCGCGTACTCGATCTTGGTTGCGGTTCAGCACTGCTCCTCGCGTCGGTTGCGAAACTGAATGAGGATGCGAGCTTTGTTGGCATCGACAGTTCCGCTCCGATGATCGCCACAGGGAACGAGTCGCTGAGTCGTTCAGGAGCGCGCAACGTTGCATTACGCATCGACGATATGACGGAGCTGGCGACAGTCGAATCAGGAAGCGTCGACGTGGTGCTGTCGTCGATGTCAATGCACCACCTGGCTGACACAGACCATCTGCAACGATGTTTCGAAGCGATCGATAGAGTGATGGCGCCGAACGGCAGGGTGTTCATATCGGACTTCGGGCGGCTCAAGAGTGTGAAATCGGTTGAGTACTTCGTGCGGCGTGCGATCCCGAAGGACGAGCCGCGACTTGAACACGACTATCGCGCCTCGTTGCGCGCGGCGTTTTCGACGGACGAGTTCATGAACGCGATGTCAGCGGGGATGAAGCAACGTGTTTCGCTCTATGCGACTGTGCTGAGCCCGATGATGATCGTGTTGATGACGCCTTTTCCCGACGGCAACGAGAACGTTAATCAAATCGTCGAGACGCTGCCACGCAAGCGTCGCGCTGACTATCATCAACTGCGCCTCTCTTTTCGACTCGGAGGCATGCCGTGCACGTGATCGACATGCCATCAGCCGGCGTCTCACAGACTTCACTTGCCCAGGCAATCAGCGCATGGCGGCGAGCGATCGGAGACGATCGCGTCATCACCGATACGGCGCGATACAACGTAGACACTAGCAGTTTCTCAGGTCGAATTCCGGTGGCACTTCGTCCAACGTGCACTGCGCAGGTGCAACATGTCGTCAGGATCGCACAACGGTTTTCGATTCCCATCTATCCGATCAGCACCGGACACAACTGGGGTTATGGCACTTCAGTTCCCGTTCGACCATTTGGCGCGATTGTCGATCTGTCGTCCATGAACAGAATCATCGACTTTGATTGCGACCTGGGTGTCGTGACTCTCGAGCCGGGAGTTACGCAAGGTCAAGTAAGCGAGTTTTTGCGTTCACGCGATCTTCAGTTCATGGTGCCGGTTACAGGCGCGGGTCCTTCGTGCAGCATCGTGGCAAACGCACTCGAGCGCGGGTTTGGCATCACGCCGATCACGGACCACTTCGGCGCCGTCATCTCGATGAAGGTGGTGCTTCCTGACGGCGAGATCTACGAGTCGTACACGCGCACGTTCAATGCCGCGGGTGTGGCCCACGCGTTTAAATGGGCAACTGGTCCGTATCTCGACGGCTTGTTCTCGCAATCGAACCTGGGAATCGTTGTCGATGCAAGCATTGCGCTTCAACCGAAAGCAGAGCGCAGTGGTGCGCTGTTCTTCGTACTCGACGATGTAGAGGGCCCGAGCGAGCAAATCACGCGACTCCTCGCTGTGGCCGGGCAAAATATCGGCGCCATAAACGTGATGAGCCGCAGTCGTGTTGAATGCATGGCGAGCGGCGCTCAGAGGATATCGCTTCGGCGTGGTCTGGCACTGCCCGACGGTGCCTGGTTTGGGTTTGGATCTGTGTATGGAAGCAGGGAGCACTTTCGTGCGACGTGTCGACTTGTAAAGCGATACCTGCGAGGGCACGCGCGACAGGTTCGGGTATACACAGCCGGCGATCTCAAACGTCTGCGGTGGGCGAGTGCGCTGGCAAGCAAAGCCGGGTGGTCGCGATTAGGAGATCTCGTTCACCGGTTACAGGGTGCGATCGAGATCGTCGATGGTGTTCCATCGACAGTGGCTCTGCCGCTTGCGTATGCGAAGTCAGGCAAGGCCGCGGATGACGCGGATTTGAACCCGGCGCGTGATGGATGCGGCCTGTTCTGGTATGCGCCGATCGTGCCGATGCGACGTGGAGTCGTCGAGCAGTTTATCGAGTTTGCGGAACGCACGTGCAGCAAGCACCGTTTACTCGCACCAATCACACTGACCGCCTTATCGCCGCGTTGCTACGCGAGCACGATTCCGTTGTTGTTTGATCGATCTGATCCAAACGCCGAACGTCGCGCGAGAATGTGCTTCGAAGAACTCTACGAGGAAGGTCTGACGCGCGGCTTCGTCCCGTACCGCATCGGATCGCAATTCATGCCTGCCTTAGCGTGTAACGGGGCGAGTGTTGGACCAGTCGTGAAGGCCATCAAACACGCCCTCGACCCGAACAACGTCCTCGCCCCCGGCCGCTACTCGTTTGACTAGCTGCAATTGTAGGGGTGGCCCTCCGTGGCCACCCCAGCGT
>DASTQB010000161.1:0-10798 GCA_035761985.1 Pyrinomonadaceae bacterium | reverse complement strand
TGGAAAGCCAGGGAGGCAGGATTCCGGCAAAGATGCCAATCAATAGGAACGTCGCCGCGAAGTAAGGTCTACGTGACAACGTTTTAGTGAGGAACGCCGGCACCCATGACCTCTTATCCGGCGATACACTCGTGATCTGTGCTACCTGCTCATCCTCGTCCATCACCTGCGTCACCACAGCGATGAATTGATAACCGCGGCCAGGTATGGTCTTGATGTAATTATAATTACCCGGCTTATCTCCCAAGATCTTACGCAACACGGAAATAGCCTGCGTCAAACTGTGCTCTTCAACGATGACATCTGACCAGACCTGGTCCAATAAGTAACGCTTTTCGAGCACGCGCCCCCGGTTCTCAATCAGAACGACTAACAAGTCAAGGACCTTCGGCGTAAGCGCGACCACTCTTCCGCATTGATAGAACTTGCGGCGCGCAGGCTCAAGACGGAAATCACCGAACTCATAGAAGTGCTTCGTTTGCTTGTCCATAAGGCTCCTCAGCAAATCTTGATAAAGTTTGAGAACCAGTTTGAGGACATTATACGCAGAATCTCTCTAGGCTTTCCTGCCGGAAATTTGAACCGTCACGAGGTGCTCATGAGATTCAGATTCAATGGCAGACTTCTGCTTTTCATCGTGCTGGCTGGTGTCGCGAACACAGGCGTTGCTCAACAACGACCGCTTACCACGGACGATCTGTTCCGGCTCGAGGAACTGAGCGACGAGTTTGCAATCTCGCCTGATGGGGAATTGCTGGCTTACGTTCTCAAACGACCCCGCGCGAGTTCATCCGTTCACAAATACTCTTATCTCGAGGGTAACGATCGAGCTGACATCTGGTTGGCGCCACTGAATGGCGGCAAACCACGAAATTTGACAAACGGTGGAACTGACGGCGCTGGTTACTGGCGCCCGTCCTGGTCGCCGGATGGGCAACGCCTCGCTTTACTGTCTACCAAAGGCGAGAACGTGCATGTCTGGGTTTGGGAAAAGACTTCGGGGCGTTTGAGAAAAGTAGCTGAGCAAGCTGTCGATTACACGTTTCAACAATCTCCCTGCCGGTGGTTATTGAATCAGCAGTTAGCTTGTGCGGTATTGCCTGAAGGTCAAAAGCCAAATGCGATGACGCTGATTACGCGTGGTCCAGAGACGGCGCTGCGGCAGTGGCAGAAGGCGTGGCGAGGAGACGAGGTGACCGTAAGCGTGTTGGACAGCGGAGTACCAAATCCGCTGGAAAAACGACCGCTGGGAAAGCTTCTGGTAATCGATCTGGCCGAGAACGGCAGCAAGTCGATCTCCGGTTATAGCTTTCGTGAGATACAAATCTCGCCCGATAAGCAATACATCGCCGCACCCAAACAAGTTGACGTCATAAGGCCCCAGCCGGGACGGCCTTTGGCGCAAGGCCCGCAGCAACTCTTTCAAGCAGTGGTTATCGATAAGCAGGGTTCACCCGTGGCGCCGGCAGTATCACGAATTCAGGAGGTCGGCCCAAATTCCTTGCGCTGGTCTCCTGACAGTTCGTCGCTCGCTTTGATTGGGCGGAGAGCAAAAGGAGCAAAGTTGCAAGTGTTCAGGTGTGCGGTGTTAAGCGATACCTGTCAACCAGTGACTGCCGAAGAAACGATTCCGACAGCCGTGACCTGGAGCGACAGGAATGAACTGCTCGTACGCAGTACGGCGTCTGGTAGCTCGAGGGCTGATTGGTGGCTCTTCGACCACGGCAATCAGAGTCGGAATGTTACGGCGAAGCTAAAAGCATCACCGGGGCCGCTGATGAGAGAGGTTGGTCGAGATTCGTTCATCACTCTGGTTGATGGTGACATTTGGCGAGTAACGCCGGAGACAGAGCCGTTAAACCTAACGGCGACTTACGAACCGCGCATCACTTCGATCGTTTGGCCCAGGTCTGAAGAGATCTCTGCACGCAAAGTGATTCTCACGACTCGTCAGGGCACACAGCGCGACCTGCAACAACTCGATCTGGGATCGGGTCAATTAACTGTATTGACCACGCCACACGCTGACGCAACGCTCGTCGATTTCGAGCCACGCAAATCAACTCCTGTTTTCACCGCAAATGATCGCACCGGAACCTTTCTCTGGGTTGGTTCTACTCCCGTGCTGCAAACGAACAAGCACTTGAGTGAGATCGCACAGGGCGAGTTTAGACGAATCGACTATCGTGGCCTGGATGGCCAGGATCTAAGGGCCTGGCTCATTTTGCCTGTCAACTATGAACCGGGTAAACGCTACCCACTCGTTACCTGGGTTTATGCGGGAATGATGGTGGGCGACAGACCATCGCATATGGCACAGTTAAACAGGTCGCACAGTTTGAACCAGCAACTGCTGGCAGCGCGTGGCTACGCGGTGCTCATTCCGAGTATGCCGCTCAAGCCGGAAGGTGCAACAAGCGATCCCTACCTGGAGCTAACTAAAGGTGTCTTGCCGGCGGTCGATAAAGTGATCGAACTCGGTATAGCGGATGCGAAAAAGCTCGCGGTCATGGGGCAGAGCTACGGCGGCTACAGCACATACGGATTGATCACGCAGACCAATCGTTTTCAGGCCGCCATATCGCTGGCGGGCATCGCGGATCTTACGAGTTTTTACGGGGAATTCGACGTCCGCTTTCGGTATGACGAATTCGCGAACGAGCGACTGTTTTATCAGGTTTGGAATGAAGGCGGGCAAGGCCGGATGGGGAGCGCGCCCTGGCAGGACGTCGGACGGTATCTACGCAACAGTCCTTTGTTTTATGCGGAAAGAGTTCAGACGCCGCTATTGATAATCCAGGGTGATTTAGATTACGTCGCGATGCAGCAAGGAGAGCAATTCTTTACGGCGCTTCAGCGCCAGGGCAAGCGAGCTCGGTTTGCTCGTTACTGGGGTGAGGAGCATGTGTTCGAAAGTCCGGCAAACATTCGCGACATGTGGCAGCAAATCTACGCATGGTTGAACGAGCATCTCCAGCCGCAGAAGTGACAGCGGCATCTGTTATGGCCCAACCTGTAATCAAAGCTACTCAGCGCTCTCGATCTATAGACCTTTAAATTCAGTGATCGCAAAGAAGACGCTGATGTGAGTCAAATCGATTGATGACAAACGGAAACTTTTGCGCTAAGTTGCTGAGCACCCACCTAACAAAAAGAAGCGGGCCGACTTGTGCGACAACACAAAGCCGACCCTAGATCCTCAACCTTCTCTAGAAAGGATAAGGACCATGACAAAGCATGGTAGCGCATCACCGCGCGAACAAGAACCTCGCACACTCGACGCCAATCTGAAACGACGCGCTCGAAAACTCGCAACCGACGGCAGAGTCGATCCAAGAACACGCTCATTGATTCGTTATGGATTGGAAATTAAGGACCAGGACCTTGAGCAAATAGTGAATCGTGTTGAAGCAGGCGAAACAAGCATCGACCACCTCCACTTTGATACCGATTAAGAACTCTCCGCCACCGCTCCGTGTCTCTGCGGCGCATCCGCCGAGACACGGGCGCTGCGCCCGCCAGGAAATGCAGCTTCTTCGTACGAGGTCCAATTCCCAAGAAGGCCGCCGTTGATGCTTTGCACATTGCTATCGCGACTGTTCACGGTATGGACTATCTGCTAACTTGGAACTGTAAACACATCGCTAATGCGGAAATGCAGACGGCGGTGAATCGAATCTGTCGAAGCGCTGGATACGAGCCTCCGGTAATCTGTACGCTGGAGGAATTGTCGGGGGACTGACCTATGTGGAACGACGAAATTGTTGAAGAGACGCGGCAAGCGCGCGACCGCTACGCAGCAAAATTTAATTACGATCTGGATGCGATCCTTTGTGACTTGAAGAAACAGGAAGAGCAAAATCCCGACAAGTTTACCTCTCTGCCGCCGAAACGGCCTGAGATAATTCCGCAAGCGAAAGTATCGTAGCGATAGTTGCCTAGTTCATCATAAGAGTCGTGTCACCCATTTTCTTTTGTAGATTCAACAATGAACTTCGCCCGCTCGTAAAGTTCATCAAATGTGAGAATCTCTGGGTTAATGATATTTCTCCTGAACAACTCGAAGGTATTCCTCTTTGACGGCTCAGTTAGCTGGTTCGTGTGCCCAATCACAAGAATAGCCTTTGGCTGAATGGTGAAAGTCTGTTCTCTCAGGAAGGCCTCGCGATTTTCTTCTGACTCAGATCCTTCTTTTTCCCAGGTGCGACAATTCGCTTGGAGTTGCGAGACTCCACCCGTCAGCTCTTTATGCAATTCCATCGCGCCATTTCGATAACGCCCTTTTCCAAGGAGTTCGGTGTCCGGTTTCTTGATCTCGACCAACACGGTAAACCTCACCAGCGCTTCACTTCGTTGGAGAAAGTCGCCTTTCTGCATGCCTGTTCCACGAATAGTATTCCCACCATAGCTAGCCTGAGGTTGAAGGGTGCTTAGGAATTTGTAGTTAAGACCGTATCCAAAAATCCACGTATTTCGCTTGAAGAAATCCTCCCACCATTGCTCATTTCGATTTGCCGCCAAGTTTACTTCGAATTCGCGAAGCGCTTTTTGCTTCTCATGGTGAATCCGAGCGTATGAGAGCGTGGTTACAAGGTCAGGATCATTTTGAATTAGTGCCTCCCACAAATCGTCGGAGTAACCTCTCTTTAGCAGTTTTCTAATCATTCTTGCCCGATTTTGATGTGTGACAATAAATTCCGCTTCAGGAGCAACGACCAACTGATCCACCCCTCGTTTGATGTGGGTTTGATCCACGACAGCATGTATTTGGTTTAACTCCTCGCGAAGCTTGGATGTCTCCTCGAAGCTCAAGATAAATTTCTTTGCTTCCCCAGCTTTCAAAGTCGAGAACGGCTTCGAGTCCTCATTTATCCAATCGTCACCCGATCGTTTGCGCTGGTGCACAAGTGTAATTTTGAACTCAGACTCCAACCTCTCCCATAAGAGTAACCGTCTTGTCGTTGACGTTCGGCTCAACTCGCGTCGCTGACCTACGGCTTGACCAGGTCGGTTTCCGAAGGTCCTGTAAATCTCTGCCATAAGCATACCTTTCTAATAAGTAATCTGATCGGAAATCAACTTCGGCATCAGCAGGTCGTGTAGGCGGCGAAGATTCTTTTTGCCAATTACGGGATACTGGTGAACCTGTGGTTCGTTTGACCTTTTGTCAGTTGCAAGTATGGCACGAAATCTAAACCGTCCGTCTGAAACTCTGCCGAAATGGTTTCGGGCCTTGATTTATTGATTCTCATTCGTTAGACAAGTTGTGATTCTTTAGCGCGCGCTGTAACCACCAGAAGTTACCATGATGCCTGAAAATTCTCCCGCCGACACGGATTTTCGGCCGCCCCTGCTGAGATCCAAATTCGTAACGACGCTCCACCCCACCTTCGTGGTGCTCTCTTGATGTCTTAGAAGGCGAACTGCAGTGAGAAAATACAGGCCCACCGGTTTCCGAGCAAAGCTACTTGCCCTTCAAGCTATTGAGACCAGATGATCAAACTGCCTGAATCAGACGAAGACTTATTGCGTGAGTGTGAGGTCGAGACGTTTCGCTCGAGTGGGCCCGGAGGGCAGCACGTCAACAAGACGGAAAGCGCCGTCCGGCTGAGGCACGTGCCTTCCGGTGTTGTCGTCACTTCACAGCAGGAGCGCAGTCAATACCGGAATAAGATGCTGTGCCTGCAAAGGCTTCGGAAGAAGATCGCGCAGCTAAACTATCGGCCTCCCAAACGTGTTCCGACATTAGTTCCACGTAGTGCAAAGAACCGCACGCTTGAAGAAAAAGCACGGCGTTCCCAGATCAAGCGATTGCGCTCGAAGCCGACTTCAGATGAATGAGCAGCGCGAGGTGCTATCATCGCTTACCGCAGAACTTCGGGACCAACCACTCGTTTGAGGTTGCGGCAGCTCTGTTGTGACTACTCAGGAGATCTGGAGAATCTATAATGAAAAGCTCGCTACTCATTACCGTACCGATTTTGTTTCTTTTCTCCTGTCAGAGCGTTATAGCGCAGCAGGAAAAGACCACTCCATCAGTGACGAAGCCGCCGGCTCAGGAGCAGAAATTGACGATCAACTTACAGGATTACGTTGGCCGGTATGAGGCTGATCCGAGCATGGTGGAAAACTTCATCCTCGACGTGTTTGTGGAAAAAGATCAGCTTTGGATCAAACCCTCACATTCGGCAAAAAGCCAGTTGGAGGCTAAATCGGCTGACAGTTTTGTGATTAATGCCGCTAACGTTCCCATCACATTTGATCGTGACTCAAAGGGACTGGTTCAGAGCCTGACGATTACGCAATCGGATAGGAAACTCGTTGCGAAGAAGCTGACTTTGCCGGCGCCGAGTTTAAAGGGGACCACGACGTTTCGCTTAAAGGGTTACCCGAATGCGAGAGTAGTGGCGGTGGCGGGCAGCTTCAATAATTGGAATCAATCACAAGTGCTGTGTGGCAAGGAGGGCGACGATTGGATCTGTCGCATGGATTTAGCGCCGGGCAAGTACACATATAAATTCATCATCGATGGCGACTGGATACTCGATCCCTCGAACCCCAATACAGAGGATGACGAGAGAGGATTAACCAATTCAGTGTTGATAATAAAGTAAGTGTGCGTTTGGAAGGATATGTTTATAAATTAACGGCCTTCGCCCGCTGTCGCGGGCTTTGCCTTTTTTATTTGGACCATGAACCTGGGCTGCGCCCCCAGGCTTTACGCTGACGCCTGCTTCGCAGGCTGAGCGACTTTTGTGCAACCGCCGCCACGCGAGGCTCCACGTTTTGAGCTCATGACTACTATCACGACGGCATCTACCGACCAGCACTTCGAAGAGATTCTCGCGCTTCAGCGACGCTATCACCTGAACACACTCTCGGTTGAAGTTCAGTCGATCGAGGGTTTCGTATACGTGGAGCACAATCTGCCTCTGCTTCGACGTATGGCAACGCGTTCGCCTCAGGCGATCGCGTTGTCACAAGGGCACGTTGTGGGCTACTGCCTGTCGTTGCCGGTATCGCTTCAGGCGGAAGTGCCGAGCCTTGCGCCGATGTTTCAGCACTTCAGCGAATGCGTTTATCGAGGCAAGCCACTGTCTGATTATCGCTTCGTCGTTGGTGGTCAGGTGTGCGTCGATCGCGAGCATCGAGGTAAGGGGCTATTGGCTCGTCTCTACGACCAGGTCCGTTTGTCTGTCGCAGATGATTGCGATCTCTGCGTTACTGAGATCGCCACGCGCAATCAGGTGTCGGTTCGATCTCACGAGCGAATGGGGTTCGAGATCATCTCCGCGTACAGCGATCCTCGTGAAGAGTGGGTGATCGTCGCCTGGGATCTCTCACGTCCAGCCAAGATTTAAATCTCACAGACGCCTTTACTGATTTGCGGCTCTTGCTCCGGAGGAGCAACATGTTTATAGCTCTGACCCGATATTCAATCCCGCTCCGTCAGGAGCGGAAATGTAAACTGAAACAAACCAAAGCACATCGCGCTCCGCTGGAGCGCACAGCTTTTTAGCGTGGCAGGCTATAAACATGGTGCTCCTCTGGAGCACTTCGCGGTGGAGCTAACACGACAAAATGAATTTTGTGAGCCGGCAAGGCTTGCATCAACACAAACTTCCGTCATTGCCTGGAGCGGACCTCACGAAGTTCGCTCAGTATGAGTAGTGAGTCACTAGTGAGCGGAAGCTCCGCTCGCAAGTGTCGAACTTCATTCAACCACCCACGCACACTCGCGGCATCGATCTGCTCTTGTGAGTCTTGCTCTTCGTGCGTCAACCGATCGATCAGCTCGAGGCGTGGTGTGAGCGCGTCACCTGCCATAACTAGTTCACTTTACAACACCTGATGATCGATCAACGAGTATTGCACAACTCTACGGGGTTCGCTCGAACTACAGGTAAGTGCATTTTCAAAATCAGACAGCTGACTTCGGAGTGAAACCTGGTGGACCTTCGCATCTACTTCCGAGGAGAATGTGACTCGCCACTCGTTCGGCTTTAACGGATCGTAGGTCAAAAACTTCAGATCCCCAATCCCATGAAATCCCGTTTCGCGACGAGTGAAAAATTCCGCCGCCTGGACAGGAAACGGGTAACAAGAGCGTCCGCGAAAGTTGGGCAATACGATCCTGCGCTCGTAATACTCTTCCACAATCAGTTTCGCGTTTTCTTCTGTAACGTGACCGTAGAAGATGCCATCCGGAAAGCAAACGACATTCGCCGCAAACCTGTCGCCACCCACATGAGAACACTGCCAGACGGCCGATTCACCCACCAGCGTTTGGATAGTCTTGTAAATCGGAATCCCGAATTTTGCGCAACACTTGTCACGCTTCCCATGAGTGCAAACCAGGAAAAGCGGTTTGTTCCATTCGGTCGTACCTGACGGCGAGGCGCCGGTTAACGCGGAAGCGAGATCGAGATCCAGCAATTCTTCATGTTGCAGGAACTCGTACTTGAGAATTGATGACGAGGATTCTCGCGAGCGCACGATGAACAGAGTAAATGGTTCGTTAACTCTTCTCGTCTGCTTGATGAAGAGCACTCGTGAACGAGGTACGCTCTTCAGTACGCCGTCGATGTAACGTTTCACCTCTTTCGGAAGCGTGCTCTCACGAAATGCTTTAGGGCGCCACGGTCGCGCGTATTCAAGCAGGAGCCATGCGTCGCCCATCGATGCCGTACCGAAGGCCTGCTCATCTGCTTTCCTCGATCGTACAGAACAAAAAGCGTGAAGCTGCTCAAACATTACGGTCTACGATTGCGATCAATCCGTTCATCAACAACTCTTTCATAAACATTCTGACTCGTCGCTCATCAACTTCGCTTTTCGCAACTTCACACAACTCGGAGACAGAACAAACTCGATGTTTGTCTAAGTGGCGAAGTATCGGGAGTGCCTGAACTGCCAGGCGCCAGTTCTTTCTCTGCGATGAAAAGCAAACGACTCCTGATTCAACTTTCAGATCGAGCGGACGTGGCGCAAGGAGTCTCACGACTGTATCACCTGATGGAAAATGTTCGCTGATAGGCGCAGAAGGTAGACTCAGCCGCGGTCGTGGCAACGCAGACCGATCGAGATCGGCAAAGTATCGCTGCAGAATGTCGTCATCCCATTCTGCTAACAGTTCACTCCGCATTTGCATCAGGTGCGCCTGCATAGTTTCGCGTGTCGCAAAGCGTGGGAGATCTTTTCTGAACGTCTCACTCGATCGCATCCTGTCGACGAGCCAGCGCAACATGTCTAACCCGGCGCGGTTATGCACTCCTACCGTTAGATGTAGTGTAGGTTCATTGAGCGGATAAGCAACGTGCCAGAAACCCCGAGGGATATAGAGAAGGTCACCGGGTTCGAGTATGTTGTCCCAGAGCGGTGGTCCAGTTGGCTTCGGTGCTTTCGGATCGCCCGCAAGCGGATACGCGCGCGTCATGCCGTGAACCTGCCACTGCTTGCGCCCGCTGACTTGCAGAATGAAGACGTCGTGATCGTCCCAATGCAGATCAAAGCCGCGTGAGGTGCGCCAACTCGAATAGGCATTGATTTGAATGCGTTCGTGGAAGAAGAGTTCTAAAGCTTCAGCGAGGGCACGCAGCGGTTCGTGCAACTCGTCAACCGCATCGAGAACTAAAGTTGCGCCATTGTTTAGCTCCTGCGTGATCTTTTCGTAGCTTAGGCGTGGGACGGCGACGCGTTTTTGACCACGTCTGGTATAGCTGATGTAACTGCCGGGCCGGAGCCGTTCGCCGTCGCGTGTTAATCGAACGCGCGGAAAATCAAGACGATGCTGTTCCAGCACCTCGTTCAAGCGTTGCCAGGGCAAGAGGTGAGCGAACTTCTCAGGAGTTCCTGAGACGTGGCTGAAAGTCTGGCCCCAACAATTCTTGAGAAACTCGTCGACCGTGAGGGGACTAAGAAGATGCTCCAACCTCATAGGAGCGTGCGAGTCCATATTATTCAACGCTACGAACGCAGTTAGTCTGTACCGTCAGCGTCGTCGGTTGCGTCGGTATCAGTGGCGTCGGTGCCATCGGCGTCTCCGGCACTGTCCTCACCGTCTGTGTCGGGTGTGTCTACGTCTGTGTCCACGTTATCGGCGTCGTCGCTGAGCCCCGCGGAATCAGAAGAGCGTGCTGAGAGTGGATTTACGGAGAGCAGCAAACCCGATTCGTCGCTCTCGGTGTTGTGTGGATTCCTGCGTTGTTCAGACATTGATAGCCTCCTCGTTCGTCGAGTGAAAAGAAAGCTCCGCGCCTTCTCGAAAATATTTATGGCACCGGGGGTTCTCGTGAGTTATACAGGCTTCCACGACGGTAAGCAAGAACTACAGCCGCGGTGGACCAGGATTGTGGGAAAAGCCGACGGCGTTCGCTTTTTATTAGCCACGGATTTCACGGATAAACGCGGATCTTATTCCAGAATGCTGATCCATCCGAGATCCAGGAAGCACCGGCCACCCGGCCGGTGCTTGTTGCCTATCCTGGAGTGGAGTGCAACCCAACAACTTACGTTAGGCTCCACGCGACGGCGAAGTACTCGTTGAAGCCGTCGAAGCGGTAGTTCTTCACCTTGATCTGAAAGTTACCCGAGGCCGTGGCGGTAAAATCCACGACCTCGTAGCTGTTGTCCCAGCTCGCGGAGTGCAGGGTTTGAGTTGGACCAATCACGGAAAGGTCGAGATCGGCTTTGAGCGGATCAGTCGTGTAGTCACTCGTAGGAGTTGAATTCCACACCAACGCTACCTTGACGCGTTGGCCGGCGTTCACCCAGCCCATGTTGATCGTGATTTGTTTGT
>DASTQB010000160.1:0-17890 GCA_035761985.1 Pyrinomonadaceae bacterium | reverse complement strand
CGTGCTCGGCAACCCGATCGACGATGGTGGTCCAATCGTTACCGAACACTACAATCCCGTCGAACGCATCGCTCCAGGCGTGATCGATCGACAGCCCGTGAAAGAACCACTGCAAACCGGTCTGAAAGCGATCGACGCGATGGTGCCGATCGGTCGCGGTCAGCGCGAGTTGATCATCGGCGATCGTCAAACAGGAAAGACCGCAGTCGCCGTCGACACGATCATCAACCAGAAGGGCAAAGACGTAATCTGCATCTACGTCGCGATTGGACAGAAGGCGTCAACAGTGGCCCAGGTGGTCAGGACGCTTCAGGACTACGGCGCGATGGACTACACGATCGTGATCAAGGCCACGGCTTCCGATCCGGCGGCGATGCAATTCCTTGCGCCATACTCCGGCGCCGCGATGGGTGAGTACTTCCGCGACACTGGCCGCCATGCGTTGACGATTTACGACGATCTGTCGAAACAGGCAGCAGCGTATCGCGAGATCTCGCTCTTGTTGCGACGTCCACCGGGCCGCGAAGCTTACCCAGGCGACGTGTTCTACCTGCACTCGCGTTTGCTTGAAAGAGCGGCAAAACTTTCGGAGGCCCAGGGTGGCGGTTCGTTAACGAGTTTGCCGATCATCGAAACGCAGGCAGGCGACATTTCGGCGTACATCCCGACAAACGTTATCTCGATCACTGACGGACAGATCTTCCTCGAAGCCGACCTTTTCAACAGCGGCTTCAGGCCCGCGATCAACGTCGGTAACAGCGTTTCGCGCGTAGGCGGATCCGCGCAGATCAAGGCGATGAAGCAGGTCGCCGGCACGCTGCGTCTCGACCTGGCCCAGTTCCGCGAGTTGCAGGCGTTTGCGCAGTTCGGTTCTGACCTCGATCGCGCAACACAGGCTCAGCTCGCACGCGGACAGCGTCTGACGGAAATTCTGAAACAACCTCAGTATCAACCGATGGACGTTGAGAAACAGGTGCTCGTGATCTGGGCCGCGACCAACGGTTTCACTGACGACGTCGCAGTTGAAGACATCCGCAATTTCGAAACCGGCTTGCTCAAGTTTGTTGAAAACTCGCATCCCGGTTTGCTCGCCGACATCTCAGAGAAGAAGTCGTTGACTGACGAGATCAAAGCGGGTCTGAAACAAGTACTCGAAGACTTTAAAGAGGAGTGGAGCAAACGTTCCTCGACTACGGATTTCGCGGCGGCGACTCCCGCAAGAACGGCTGCGGCAGCGCCACAACCCGCGTAAGAAGAAGCAATGCCTAATCTTCTGGACATACGCCGGCGCATCAAGTCGGTAAAGAACACGCAGCAGATCACGAAGGCCATGAAGATGGTCTCTGCCGCGAAGCTCAAACGCGCACAGGACCGCGTTGTAACCGCGCGTCCGTTTGCGAACAAGATGACGGAAGTGCTCGGCGAGCTCGCAAAGCGCACGGATGAAAACTTCCATCATCCGCTGCTCGATAAGCGCGGCGATCAGCGTTACCTGCTGGTCCTTATTACAGCCGACAAAGGACTCTGCGGCGCTTTCAATACAAACCTCACGAAGGCTGCGCAGACGTTCATGCGCGAGAATGAAGACAAGACGATCGAGATCATGGCCATTGGCCGCAAGGGCCGTGATTTCTTTCGCAATCGACACGCCGTGATCGCCGGCGAGTTTCTCGGAGTGACCGGCAAAGGCCGCGTCGAGTTTTCTGAAGCGCTCGACGTCGCACGACACCTAATCAAGGTGTACACGGACGACACCGGCATCGATAAAGTTTTTCTGATCTATAACGAGTTCAAGTCGGTGCTTTCGCAGCGTGTCGTGCTTGAGCAGTTGTTACCGGTTTCACGTGCAAGCGATGAAGCACCCACCGACGCGAAGTCGCAGCAGGCGGTAAATCTGGTTGACTACATTTACGAGCAACCGCCCGCGGAGCTGTTCGGTGGGCTTTTGCCGCGTCTGGTTGAGACGCAGATCTTTCGCGCGCTCCTGGAGTCAGTTGCTTCCGAGCATGGCGCGCGCATGACCGCGATGGATTCTGCTTCGAAGAATGCGAGCGAGTTGATCGACAGTTTGACGCTCAACATGAACCGCGTCCGCCAGGCAGCAATCACAAACGAGATCATCGAGGTTGTTTCGGGCGCCGCTGCGCTTTAGTGCTGTGGCCAGGCTGCTGAGTCGATACGTTCCGCTCCTAGCCTGGCTCGCACTCATTTCTTACGCTTCCTCCGGCAGTTTTTCCGCCAGCAACACTTCCCGTTTCATTGGTCCATTCGTTCTCTGGCTGTTTCCAAACACAACTCCGGAAACGCTGCTGATGATCCACATGATCGTCAGAAAGCTCGCGCACTTTACGGAGTACGCGATACTCGGATTTCTCGCAGCCCGGGCTTTTCGCACCTCTCCGCGCCCGGCGATTCGCGACCGCTGGTTCCTGATATCCGCAACTATTGTGGTCACGTATGCGTTAATTGACGAGTATCACCAGAGCTTCGTGCCCAGTCGCACGGGCTCGATTTACGATAGTTTGATTGACATGGCGGGCGGCCTGACGGCCCTGCTGGTGATTCGCTGGCGCACCCAGATGAGTGCTCCGGAGGAGCATAATGTTTATAGCAGCGAGAATTGAAAGATTAATGCGCTCCGTAGGAGCGCCATGTGCAGCCCGAAGAACATTTCGCTCCTCTGGAGCGATAATGTGGGGGCAAACGGAGCTATAAACATGTTGCTCCTCCGGAGCAAAGAACCCGCGAAGCCAAACTCAAGCGGGTGATTCGTGAAGATCCACGGCTCGAATGTATAATCGGCAACGGCTTGTAATCCGAAAGAATGAGGAACAAAGATGGGAATACTTGATCGACTCAGTCCGACTTCACAGTTTATTGAAGTAATTGAATGGCTGGACGACTCCGCCAACACGCTCGTGTATCGATTTCCGGTCAAAGACCAGGAAATCAAGAACGGAGCCCAGCTAATCGTCCGCGAGTCGCAAACCGCGGTTTTTGTACACGAGGGTCAGATTGCCGATCAATTTCCTCCGGGCCGCTACACGATCGACGGCGGCAACACGCCGATTCTTTCCAAATTAGGCGCCTGGAAATATGGCTTCAACTCGCCTTTCAAGGCAGAGGTCTACTTCGTCAACACGCGCCAGTTCACGGATCTGAAATGGGGAACACCGAATCCCGTCATGATGCGCGACACTGACTTCGGAATGGTCCGGCTGCGAGCGTTCGGCATTTACTCGATGCGCATTGTCGAACCGCAGGCGTTCATTAAAGAGATCGCAGGCACGAGCGGCAGGTTCCAGACGGAAGACATCGAAGGCCAGCTCAAGCGCACGCTTGTGGGCGGCTTCAGCGACGCACTCGGAGAGTCGAAGATTGCGGCGCTCGATCTCGCGTCAAACTACGACGAGCTCGCGAAGTTTACGCGCGTTAAGTTGAACGAAGAATTTAAAGGCTTCGGACTCGAGTTAACCAAGTTTGTCATCGAGAACATTTCGTTGCCGCAGGAAGTCGAAAAGGCCATGGACAAGCGCACGTCCATGGGAGTGATCGGCGACGTTGGTCGTTACGCTCAGTTTCAGGCTGCAGATGCAATGCGTGATGCTGCGCAGAATCCTGGCGGTGGCGCAGGCGCGGGTATGGGACTCGGCGCGGGCTTCGCTATGGGCAACGCGATGGCAAACGCGATGACCGACGCGATGAAGTCGTCGAAGGAAGGCGGTGGCGGAGCTCAGCAGGGGCAGGGTCCTGCGCCAGGAATTCCTTGTCCGCAGTGTGGGAATCTAAACGCGCCTAACGCGAAGTTCTGCACTGAATGTGGTGCGAAGCAAGGCAAAGCGCTGTGTGCGAATTGCCAGTCGGAGTTGGCGCCCGGAGCGAAATTCTGTAACGAGTGCGGCACGAAGGTGTAGCCTCAGATTCGGAAACACGGGCCATCCTCATGTTTAGAGCGTTGACGCGTCCACGCCGGGTTGTCATTACCGGAATGGGGTGTGTCACGCCACTTGGAATCGGACGCGCCGCTTTTTGGAACGGTCTCATCACGGGCCAAAGCGGCGTCCGAAAAATCCGGGCGTTTGATCCTTCGAGTTTTCCCGTCCAGATTGCCGCCGAAGTTCCTTCCTTCGATTGGCAGTCGCAACTCAATCCAAAAGATCGCAAACACGTGCCGCGCACAGTTCCGCTTGCACTCGCGGCTGCGCGGGAAGCGCTCGAAGACGCAAAACTTTTTCCCAACGATCTTTCACTCGATGAACGCCGAGCATTTGGTGTTGAACTCGGAACGGGCGGCGGGGGCCTCGCTTTCACTGAACAGCAGTACGAGTACTGGTACGTTGGACCAACCAGTAAAGCCAGTGTCTATACGATTCCTGCTTCGACGCACGGTGGTCTATCGAGTGAGTTATCGATGGCGTTTGGACTGCGTGGTTTGTCGCACATCGTTTCCACTGGCTGCACGAGTTCAACTGACGCCATGGCCTACGCCGCACAACACATCGCACTTGGCCGGCAGGACCTGATGCTTTCGGGCGGCGTCGATGCGCCGATTGCTCCGGGCATTCTTGCAGCGTTCAATCTGATGACGGTGTTGACGAACGAATGGAACGACGAGCCGCACCGTGCTTCGCGACCCTTCTCGCGCAATCGATCCGGCATCGTGCTCGGCGAAGGTGCGTGGATTTACGTCCTCGAGGAGCTGCAACACGCGAAGAATCGAGGCGCGCAGATCTACGCGGAGATCACCGGATACGGCGCCACCTGCGACGCCTATCATCGCGTGCGGCTGGCAGAAGACGGCGACGAACCTGCGCGCGCGATGCGTCTCGCGCTAGACGACGCCGGTTGCGAACCGAAAGATATCGACTACGTGAATCTCCACGGCACTTCAACGCTCCTGAACGATCGCATTGAAACGAGCGCGCTGAAACTCGCGTTCGACGGTCACTCCGCGCGGATTCCGATGTCGGCGACCAAGTCGCAGATCGGGCATCCGCAAGGTGCGAGTGGCGCCGCAGGGTTGGGCGCAGCCCTTTGCGCGATGCACACGAACCAGATCCCACCCACAATCAATCTCGATGAACCTGACCCTGATTGCGACCTCGATTACGTCCCCAACGAAGCACGTGAAGCAGACGTAAGGATTGCGCTTTGCAACTGTATCGGCTTCGGTTCGAAGAACAGCGCCCTCGTGGTCCAAAAGCTTGGTTTTGAGAGGATTACTTGATTATGAAAGATGATCATGTAAATTCTGGAAAATCCTGTTAATCGTGTGCGCATGTTCGAAAAGTTCAAACGTCGCAGTTATGAGCTTGAGTACCTCGACACCGGCAGCTACACGGCTGAAGAGTACGAGGGCTGCATCGGTGAATTGCAGTTTGTGAATCGCTGGATGGGCGATGCGCACGCGTTGAAGAGCACGCTGCTTCGTGAGATTGAGGCGCTGAGGTTGTCGAGCTTTTCGATTCTCGACGTAGGCGCGGGTTCAGGCGAGCTGTTGCGCGTGGCGGCGAGTTGGGCCAGGCAAACCGGACGAAGCATGCGTGGCGTGGGTCTGGAGCTGAACGAACGATCCGCGGAGTCGATCAACGAAGAGTCGCGACGTTTTGATGAGATCAGTTCAGTGCGTGGCGATGCGTTGCAGCTTCCGTTTGGAGACGGAGAGTTTGACTACGTGATGTGCTCGCTGTTCACGCATCACTTCGTCGAGGACGAGATCGTTCACATCCTGCGCGAGATGAGCCGCGTCGCACGCCGCCAGATCTTTGTGATCGATTTACACCGGCACCCGGTCGCGTATTTTTTCTACACGACGGTAGGCAAGCTGTTTCTGCATAACCGTTTGCTTCGTCACGATGGTGCCCTGTCGATACTTCGCAGTTTCAAAGCACATGAGTTGCAGGAGTTGGGCCAACGAGCAGGGCTGAACGACGTCCGCGTCGCACGTCACTTCCCGTACCGTCTCGTGCTAACGGCATCCGCGACTCGCGCCGGTAGAAATATTCGTGCCCGCGCGGCGTAACTGTAGGGGTGGCCCTCCGTGGCCGCCCCAGCGTTGAACTCTATAACTGGGGTGGCCACGGAGGGCCACCCCTACAACGATGCAAGCAGATTTCGAAGTTATTATCGCTGGTGCGGGGCCGGCGGGGACGAGTGCCGCGATACATCTCGCGCTCAACGGCATTCACGTCCTGCTCGTCGAACAGAAAAAGTTTCCACGGCCAAAGCTGTGCGGCGAGTTTATCTCTCCCGAATGCGGGCAGCACTTCCAAAACCTCGGCGTCGCTGACGAGATCACGATCTCTGGTCCAACATCGCTCACGGAAACTGTCTTCTATTCTTCCGGCGGCCATCGCGTTACTATTCCCAGCAAGTGGTTTGGCGGTTCGGTCGCACTCGGTTTGAGTCGCGCGCGAATGGACCACGTGCTGCTGCGTCGCGCTCACGACTGCGGCGTCACTGTCCTGGAAGGCGCGAGCATCAGTGAACCGCTAACGAACCGATCAGGCGTGCATGGCGTGAAAGTGAAAGCCGACGGTTCCGAACGCGAGTACCGCGCTCCGTTAACGATTGACGCGACCGGCCGTGCACGCATTCTCACACGCAAGCTCAACGGTGCTGAACCACGATCAAAACCAACGCTCGTCGGCTTCAAAGTTCACTTGCGGAACACTCGCGTCGCTCCAAACGCATGTGAGATCTACTTCTACCCGGACGGTTACGGCGGCCTGAGCACGATCGAAGACAACCTGAGCAACCTCTGTTTCATCGTCTCTGCCGAACAGGTCAAACGTTATCGTTCGAATCCGGAAGCAGTCATGCGCGAACTCGTGATGAAGAACCGCAGAGCTGCTCACACGCTCGACAACGCAGAACCCGAATCCGAGTGGCTCAGCGCCTCGTGGGAGCGCTTCGGCAGGCAGCGTCCGAGCCCTGCGCGCGGGCTGCTGGCAATCGGCGATTCAGCAGCGTTTATTGATCCTTTTACCGGTAGTGGCATGTTGATGGCGTTTGAAAGCGGCGAGCTCGTCGCGAGAGTAATCACTCGTCACCGTCATCAATTGACGAACGCAGAATTAGCCGCGGACTATGCGGATGAATACCTTCGAAAGTTCGACTCGCGTCTGCGGATTTGTGGATTGCTCCGGCGCGCGGCGTTCAAACCTCGCCTCGCCGGTCTTGGTGTCGCACTCTTCGCCGCGAGCGAGCCGTTGCGCAACCGCCTTGTACGGGCCACGCGAGCGATTTAACTGCTTGCCACGTTGACTCTTTTAGAGTAAAAAGTCTGAGCCAGTGCTGGTCTCTCTGTCATCGTTGCTATCCCAGGGCTCATGACAGCGGCGTAAAGTTTCTCCCACGCGTCGTCAGCAAAACTCGTCGACTGGTAAGCGAAATTAACTAAATCAGAGCCTTTAGTGAGCGCGCGAATCCACAGCCGCAATATAGTTAAGGAGAAAACAACGATGTCTCTGTCGTTAATGCCCCGGCGTATCCGATTTTTTCAAATCCCCGTTTTGATCACGGCCTTGCTTCTCTGTGCAAGCGTCGCTTTCGGACAGGCACAGTCAAACGCCGCTGACTTGCAAGGCACGGTGAGAGACACGACCGGAGCGGTTGTGCCTAACGCGACTGTGACCGCGCGCAATCCCGGCACAAATCTCTCCCGCAGCGCGACCAGTAACGACGAAGGCTTCTATCGAATCATCAATCTGCCGCCAGGCGATTACGAGATCACTGCCGAAGCTCCGAACTTCAAGAGAGCGGTGCTGACGAAAGTAACACTTACAATCGGTCAGGCTGCTGAGCTCAACATCGATCTCCAACCGGGAGAGATTACCGAGAGCGTCACTATTTCGGATGCGACCTCCGAGATAGTTGAAACTTCAAAAACCGCCGTCGCGACAACGATCGACCAGCAGCGCATCAACAATCTTCCGATCAACGAAAGAAACTATCTCTCGTTTGCACTGACCACATCGACCGTCGGTCGTGACGCCGGCCGCCCGATTGGACCAGCGCCGACTACGGGCCTGAACTTCGGCGGCCAGCGCGGTCGCTCGAATCTGGTCCAGGTCGACGGTGCAGACAACACTGACAACTCGGTCAACGCATCCCGTTCGACAGTCAGTCAGGAAGCGGTGCAGGAGTTTCAGGTAGTCACCAATTCGTTTGCGCCGGAGTTTGGGCGTTCCGCGGGCGGCGTGGTGAACGTCGTTACGAAGTCGGGCACGAACGAGCTTCACGGAAACATCTTCGGGTTCCTGCGTCATCGCAGTTTCCAGGCGCGCAACGCGTTTGCGCCGATCGAGGATCCGCCGTTCACGCGCACGCAGTATGGATTCACCCTCGGTGGTCCATTCGCCGAGGATCGTACGTTCTTCTTCTTCGCTTTTGAACAACGAAAGCGGAACGAGTCGGGCTTCTTCACGAGCAACGTGGCGCAGGGGCTGACAGGCTCAGCGACGATCCCGGTGATTCCGGGTCTCAATCCGGTTGCGCGCGCCTTCAACAACATCACGCCGGCGCAGGCGGCATTCATCAACACGCTCGTCGCCTCGGGAGTTCCCGCAAACATCTGCGGCGCTCGTGCGTATGGATTTTTCGCTTCGAGCGGCGGCACTACCGCACTGACAGGCAGCAACCCGCTTGGATCGCCAAACGACGGTAGTTTGTGTCCGGCGATTAGCCCGATCGCTCCGGGCACGATTGGACCACGCTTCATTCTTTCAGGCGCGCCGGTTCCATTAGGCACGACGAACGCAAACGGCCAGCTCATCGCTTTCAGGCCATTGAACAACCTGCAAAGAGTGTTTCCGGTTACTGACGATACAACGTTCAACTCGTTCCGCCTGGATCATGTGATCACTCCGAGCCACCAGTTCAGTTTCAGGTTTGGCTACAACCCGAGCGAGATCACGGGTATTCAGGTCGAGTCGCAGAACCAGTCCCTCGGCCAGAACGATTTCTCGCGCACCGGCATTCAGACCTTGCGCGACTTCTCAGCCGTCACCACGTTGACGTCGACACTTTCAACGCGCGTCGTCAACGAAGCCCGCTTCAACTTCGGCGAGCGTCGTGCGACGTTCAAATCGCAAAACGCTGATGCAGTGGCATTCAACATTTCCGGCACGGCGTTCATCGGCCGCGAGTTGTTCTCGCCGGTGCTTCGCACAGAAACTCGTTATGAGTTCACTGACAACATAAACGTCGTCGCCGGGAACCACACGTTCAAGTTTGGCGGCGACGTCGCTTTCGTTCGTATTCCGGAAGCCATCTTCGAACTCAACTTCGCCGGCCTGTTTAACTTCGGCGGACTCTCCGCTTCGACGTTGAATCCGGCGTTTGCGGGCGCGCCTGACTTCACGCCGGTGCAGCAGTACGGTCTCGGATTCCCGGCCAACTTCATTCAGGGCTTTGGAAATCCGATCAGCAGCATCAGCAACAAGCCAATCGCGTTCTTCGCTCAGGACTCGTGGAAAGTACGCCCAAACTTAACGCTCAACTACGGTGTTCGTTACGACATCGAGTTGACGGAACAGCTTCCTACTCTGCCGCTTCGCGATCCGCTGTCGGGCATCCAGCTTACCGCCGAGCAGGTTCTGGCCGCACAGGACGCGATGGGCGTGCAGCAGGGCTTTCCGCGCGACAAGAATAACTGGGCGCCGCGCCTCGCTGTGGCATGGGATCCGTGGAACGACGGCAAGACGTCCATCCGCGCCGCGTTTGGAATCTTCTACGACCATCCGCTGCTCGCGATCGCGTTCAACTCCGACATCGCCGACGCCGTGCAGCAGCAGCAGGGCATCCTGACTCCGGGCAGCCCGGCCCAAACGGCGTTGCTTAACGCGGTTCAAGTGTTCCAGGGCACGGTTTGTCCTCCGGGTGGACCAGTCACGCCGATCTGTCCCGCGGGCGTTGTGACTCCGGGCGTTGCTGCCGGCGCGCAGTACCAGTTTGGCAGGCAGAGGTTCAACGATCAGACGTTCCCGGGATTTGGACCAGTGCTGCCGTTCACGCTGCACGTGCAGAAGAACTTTGAATACGCTTACGCCAACCAGGGCAACTTCACGGTCGAGCGCGAGCTGACAAGCAACATGACGCTTTCGGGAAGCTACATTTACGTCGGCGCGCGCCATCTGCCGCACCCGCTCGACGTCAACGCTCCCCGAACTGATTTGCAGATTCTAAACTTCCGTCGCCTGGCGGGACGCAATCCCGTCAGCACAACGGAAGCTGTTGCATTCTCGATTCCGACATCGGGGGCTCCGTGTCCGGGTGGTGTGCCGCTTCAGTGCTTCACACTCGCGACGCCTGCCGGCGCTCCAGCGTTCCCGAATGCGGGCCAGACGTTTGCGATCATCGTGCCCGGAATGATCACGGCGCCGTTGTCGAACCTCGGCAGTCGCATCGTGAATGCCGGCATCGCAAACTTCTTCCGTCCCAGTGCGCCGAACTACTTCCTGGCCCAGGCGCTTTCGGGTGGTCTGGTTACGCCGACGGTGTTAAATGGCGCGCTCGCCGGTTCGCTGCGTACACCCGGAGTGGTTTCTCCGTTTGGCTCGATCAACGCGCAGACGTCGGACGGTAATTCGACTTACAACGCGTTGAACGTGGATCTGAAGAAGCGTTTCTCGAACCACTTCCAGTTCCTCGCGTCGTACACCTGGTCTCACTCGATCGACGATTCGTCTGACCTGCAAACGCTCTTGCTGCCGCAGGACAATCGAAACTTCGCCGCCGAGCGTGCAGACTCGCTGTTTGACCAGCGTCATCGCTTCGTGTTCAGCGCGGTGATCGCATCGCCCAGCAGCTGGGCATCGGGTGGTGGTTTCCATCGCGCGTTGTCAAACTTCACGATCGCACCGATCTTCGAAGTGTCGTCAGGACGCCCGTTCAACATCCTGAGCAATCAGGACACGAACAACGACCAGTCGAACCAGACAGATCGGCCTGCTGTTCTGGACGACGGCACGCTTTGCGTTCCGGGAACGGCGGGTTGCGTGCCGCTGATCACCAACGGCGTGTTTACGAGCGGAAGCCTTGGACGCAACATGGGCCTGACGCACGGCTTCATGTCGCTCGACTTGCGTTTGGCGAAGCTGGTGCCCCTTGGCGAGCGCTTCAGGCTTGAGCTGATTGCGGAAGGATTCAACCTGTTCAACCGCTTCAACGAGGCTTCGGCATCGCCGTTCATCGACGACGTGCGGGCGTTTAATCAGCGCGCCGGAAACGGGCGCTACTACAGCCGACCAACCGCAGCGTTTGATTCACGGCAGTTTCAGTTTGGCCTGAAGCTGAACTTCTAACCATCAGGCCGCGAAGAATAGGTCCTATAGGTCTTATACGTCCTATAGGACCTATTGCCGTTTAGCGCAGCAACCCCAAACCCCGCCGCCAGCATCCGAAGCTTTGTTTAACCACCCTCTCCCGAATACAATCATGCGCATTATGTGTAGACCTACGCTCGTTCGACGTTTTTTAGGCGTTCTGGCCGTTTTTGTACTGGCCGCAGCCGTTATCGAGGCCCAGACAACCAGGCCACGGCGTACGGGCAGAACTACGCAGAAAACCACGACCACGACACCCGCTAACGACCCGCTTCTACGGCCTGAGCCCGCGCCCTCGCCGACAGCGCGTCGAACCAGCTCAAGCGATTCATTGCTCGACGTTCAGCCCGTCAAGCCCGTGGTCAACACCGTCGGCACGGCCGACACGAAGCAGGCGTACCTCTTACTCGAACAGAAGCAGTTTGCAGCCGCCGCGAAAGCGGCAAAAGAGCTCACCGTCTCGCACCCGAACGATCCGGAAGCCTGGAAGATTGCGGGATTTGCCGAGCTCAACCTGAAACAGTACGCGGAGGCCGCGAGCGACCTCGAGAAAGCGCTCGATCTTCAGCGTCGCTCGAAGCAGGAAGATCCGAACACCGAGAGCGCGCTTGCACAGGCATACGTGCTTTCCGAGAAATACCAGGAAGCACTGCCTCTTCTAGTGGCAGCCACGAACCGCAACACGGATAAACCGGATGCTTTGCTGATCTATTATCGCGGCATCTCGGAGTACAAGGTGGGCAAGGTTGAGGATGCGGAGAAGAGTTTCAACGCCGTCGTCAAACTCAATCCGAAGGATTCACTGTCACTCTTCTACCTCGCTCAGATCGCGCTTGCGAAAAACGATCTCGACGGCGCAATCGCAACGTTGAATCGCGCGACTGTGAACGATGCGCGACTGACCGGCGCATGGACGCTCTTAACTTCCGCTTACCTGCGTCGCGCCGCTACCAGCAACGATCCTGCAAAAGCCGAGGCTGATTATCTCAACGCAGTTCGCGCGGGCGAGGGTTTGATCAAACTGCGAACAGACGCAGAAGCCGTAACACTCTTCGGCCAGGCGTTGATCGGTTCGAAACAGTACCCCCGTGCTGCTGGTGCGCTCGAACGTGCGACGAGTGCGCCTGATGCACCCGCAGTTACGTTTTACCTTTTAGGCGTCGCCCATTCACGTGCACAGAATTTCCCCAAAGCGATCGCTGCATTGGAAACCGCGGCGAAGAAGTCGCCCAACGACGTGAACGTTTATCGTGAGCTTGGTTATGCGTTTGAAGTCAGCAAGCAGTTTGCGAAAGCGCTTGCGGCTTACCAGAAAGGCGCAGCACTCGCCCCCTCGGATCCTGATTTCAAAGAATCGATCGAACGCGTGAAACCGTTTGCCAGGTAGAAGATGAAGGGCCTTGCAGGCACAGCGAAGGCTTTCGCCACTTATTCTTTAGTGCCCTACCTCGGGATTCTTTTTTGTCCCGGCGCTGTGTTGTTTGGAACTGTGGGCGTGGTCAGATCCTATCGCTCACGCGACACGAGCTTTCGTAGCGTTTGTTATCTAAGCACCGCGGTCGGTTTTGTGGTGCTTGCAGTCCAGTTGTTGCTCTGGTGGATTCTTTACCAGGCGCCGCGTTGGGCCAACTAGTTGATTTCACTTCCACGGTCATAAGGAGAATTTTATGAGAATGATTTCCACACTGCTCCTGCTTGGAGCTTTGCTTACGGGCGCGTTTGCGCAGCATCCGCGCGCGGTTGAGCCCGATAAGCAAACGGCCCCGAAGCCGGCGGCAGCGCCGAAGACCGTCAAGGCCAAATATGAAGGCGGCGTGTTTGGCTACACGAAAACGATGGAAGGCACGTTGACCTTTGACGACGAAAACAAGCGCCTGCTCTTCAAAGACAAGAAGCCGCCCAAAGAAATCTCAATTCCGTACGAGGCGATCACTTCAGCTTTCGCTGATACGCAAAAACGGCGTCCCGCCGCGGCAAGCGTGGTGAGCGCTGTGCCCGTGATCTTCACGATGCCCGCGCGGTTCATCAAGACGAAGGTGCGTTATCTGACGTTGCAATACAGCGATCCCGATTCGAAGGTGACAGGCGTTACGAGCTTCAGGATCGAGAACAAGGAACTGCTCGCGTCAGTGCTCGCATCGCTCGGCGAGAGGGCCGGCATGACGCAGCGTGGCGACATTTACGTAAAGAAGAAAGCTGACGACACTACGAAGTAGTTCGACAGGATTAGCAGAATTTACCGGATGATCAGGATTTAGAGGCGCCGTTCCAGACGATGCGATGAAAGAGTTCATCCATCTCGGCTGGTGATTCGCGCATGCCGCGGTCGATCCACCATGTGATCAGCGAAAGCAGTGCCCCGGCATGTGCGAAAGCAATCGCAGGAAGTTCTTTAGGCGGTATCGACTTACCGCGAGGTAGTTCTGAAAGACGTCGTTCGATGCCGCGCGCGAAGTGGCCGCGCGCGAGTTCCATGTTCTCCTGAAACTTCCCCGACTTCACAAGCGCTTTGAAGAACGGTTGCACGTCAGAGAGGTGTGCGAAAAACTCCCGCACCGGAAACACGCGATCCGACTTCTCACCACGCGCCGACAGTGCCGTTGAAAGCGCTTCAAAAAACTCCTCAGCATCGCTCATCAGCAGATCGTCCTTATCGCTGTAGTGCGTGTAAAAGGTTGAACGGCTGACCTGCGCGCGGTCCAAAACCTCCTGGACCGTGATCGTCTCAAACGGCTTCTCCTGCATCAGCGCTATCAACGCATCGCCCAGCGCGTCGCGCGTTCGTTTCACGCGAGCATCGGTTTTCTTCTTCGGTGGCGCAAGATGCAGGTGGTCGTTATTGGACATTACTCACCTCTTTGTTCGATTACGACGCTCGCCGCCATCATACCGCTGGACAGCCGCGCCGCGATCTGAAAATACTGCCGCACCTATGATCTCTCTACACGACGTTACCAAAACGTACGAAACACCTGCCGGAAAATTTGCAGCACTGAGGAGCATCGACCTCGAGATTCAACCGGGCCAGTTTGTCGGCGTGGTCGGAAAGTCAGGCAGCGGGAAGTCGACGCTTCTCAACATGGTCGCCGGAATCGATCGACCGTCTTCGGGAATGATCGCAGTTGCAGGCACAACGATCCACCAGTTGCCGGAAAATAAACTCGCCGCATGGCGAGGTCGAAACGTTGGCTTTGTCTTTCAGTTCTTTCAACTGTTGCCGACGCTCACCGCCGCTGAAAACGTAACGATGCCGATGGACTTCAGCAAGACCATTCCGTTTCGCGAGCGACGCAAACGCGCACTCGCGCTGCTCGAGCGCGTCGGCGTTGGACCACACGCCGACAAGTTGCCTGCGACGCTTTCAGGCGGTGAGCAGCAGCGCGTCGCGATCGCGCGGGCACTCGCAAACGATCCGCCGCTCGTCCTCGCAGACGAGCCAACGGGAAACCTGGACTCCGTTACGGCAACCGCCATTCTCGATCTGTTTCGCGACATGGCCAATCGCGGCACAACCGTCGTCATCGCCACTCACGAAGCAGACATCGCGCGCGTTATCGATCGCCGGATCGAGATCGCAGACGGAGCGATTCGCCCATGAGCACACTCTGGCGAAAAGCTTTCCGCGACTTCTGGCGTGAGCGCGCGCGCACCGTGCTCGTCGTGCTTGCAATCGCGCTCGGTATCTCGGCGTTTGCAGCAGTACTTTCTTCCTACGCGATCCTCACACGCGAGCTCGACAGCGATTACCTCGCCACGAATCCCGCGTCCGCTGTCATACGTCTCGACTCGATCGACGACGATTTAGTCAAAGCGATTCTTCAGAACCCGGAAGTCAGCGATGCTGAGCCGCGCAGGACCATCCGCGGGCAAATCTGGTCGGGGCAGTTACAGCGCAACCTGGTCCTGTTTGTAGTTCACGATTACGGCAACATCCGCGTCAGCAAGCTGCTTCCACAGCAGGGCGCATGGCCGCCGTCGCTCGGCGAGATCCTGATCGAACGCGATGCTTTCCAGGTTGCAAAAGCGAAGATCGGTGATGCTGTCACAGTGAAAACTGCAAACGGCGTCGCCCAGCCGTTGGTCGTCAGCGGCAGTGTTCACGACGTGGGCCAGGCACAGGCACGCATGGAAAACATCGTGTACGGCTACATCAATGTCGCGACCCTGGTCCAACTCGGAGAAGAACCAAAATTCGACGAGCTCAATATTCTCGTCGCGCAAAACAGGTTTGACGAGAGCCACATCAGGCGAGTGGTCTCGGATGTTGAGGCACTCATCGAAACCCGCGGTCACGAAGTGCGGCGCATCGACATTCCACAGCCCGGCAAGCATCCGCACTCTGATTTAACAGGCTCGTTGTTGCTGTCGATGTCGAGCTTCGGATTGTTTGTGCTCGTGCTCAGCGGGATCATTGTAATCAACCTCCTGACCGCGATGATGGCCGCGCAAGTGCGACAGATCGGCGTGATGAAAGCGATCGGCGGCACACGCCGGCAGATCGCGGGAATCTATTTCGGCCAGGCGCTGTTTCTCGGCATCGCAGCGGTCGTCATTTCGCTGCCGCTCGGAATCATCGGCAGCCGTGCGCTGTGTCGCTACATGGCGGTATTCCTAAACTTCGACATCAACAGTTTTGCAGTGCCGCTGTGGGTTTATCTGCTTGTCGCACTCGTCGGCATCGCAGCGCCATTGATTGCTGCTGCTTATCCTGTGTGGCGTGGTACGGCAACGCCCGTGCGTGTGGCACTTTCGAATTTCGGCGTGGGCCAAACGACCTTCGGAGCAAGCCGTTTCGATCGCGCATTGACGCGGATGGGTAGCTGGTCCAGCTCCGCCGTGTTTTCGATACGCAACAGCTTTCGCCGGCGTGCACGATTGGTGCTGACCGTTTTGACACTCGCCGCTGCCGGCCTGTTCTTTCTCTCAGCCCTCAACATCCGCGCCTCGCTCATCCACACATTCGACCGCATGTTTGCTGCGAAGCGAGTTGAGCTCACTCGTTCACTCACAAAGCCCGAAGAGATCGAGAAAGTGGACAAGTCACTCACCAACAGCCGCTTCGCCTACGATCAGCACATGATCATGATCTACGTGTTTCTGATCGTGATGTCAGTGATCATCGGCGGCGTCGGCGGTTTGGGGTTGATGACGACGATGAGTCTAAACGTGCTGGAACGAAGGCGTGAGATGGGCGTGATGCGAGCAATCGGTGCGACGCCGAAGACTATCCTGTTGATGATCGTTGCCGAAGGTGTCGTGATCGGACTGCTGAGTTGGACCATCGCGGCGGTCCTGGCCTGGCCGGTGAGCAAAGCGCTGGGTGATCAACTCGTCCGCGCGATGTTCAGGAGCGGCTTAGACTTCACGTTCGAGCCGCTCGGACTCTTGATCTGGATGGTCGTTTCAATTAGTTTGAGCGCTGCGGCAAGTTTTCTTCCGGCGTGGAAGGCGTCGCGAGTTACGGTGCGTGAGGCGCTCGCGTATGAATAGTTCCGCGTAGTCCAACAAAACCTCCGCGCCGCGACTCACGTACTAGCTTCGGAGGTATCCCATGTACTGCCAGACCTGCGGAAGCGCCCTTACTCACGGAATCAAATTCTGCAATCGCTGCGGCACCCAGCTCGTCGCCGCGGGCGAGAAGAGCGTGGACAAGACGGCGCATGAAAAGCGGCTGGACGACTATCTCGACGGCGTGTTTTGGATCAGCGTCTTTGGATTGGCATTCGTCATTGGCGGCTCGGTTATTCTGAAAAAATCCGACTTCAGCAACGTCGTCATCATCCTCTACGCGGTGCTGAGCACCACGATATTCCTCATCAATTTCGGGCTGAATCTTTCGCGTGCGCTGAGCATCATGCGGAGTGTGAAGGAAGACAAGCTGGCAATGCCGCCTGCACAGGACACTCGCGAGCTGCCGCCGCCGAGAATGGAACCGGTGATGAGGCCGGCGGCGAGTGTCACAGAAAACACGACTCGCTCGTTCGAACCTGTAAATCTCGCGAATCCTGATCCTGCCAAAAAGTGACTTTCAGCGTGTGCGGTTCAGAATGAAATCGGCGATGCGACGCAGCACATGCGTGGGCCGATCGATCTGATCCAGCGCGGCGCACGCCGACGCGTGCGCGTTGATCGCAGCGGCGCGCGTTTCTTCCATTCCATACAGCGCCGGATACGTCGCCTTGTTTGACTGCGCATCTTTCCCCGGCGTCTTGCCGAGCGCTTCAGCAGTCGCAGTCACATCGAGAAAATCGTCTGTGATCTGAAACAACAAGCCGAGCTGCGATCCGTAACTCGTCACTGCGTATAGTTCACTCTCGCTCGCTCGTCCGATGATCGCGCCGCAACGCGCCGCAGCGACGATCAGCGCACCAGTTTTCAGACGATGAATCTCCTCGAGCTGAGCGCCATTCACCTGGCGAGTTTCAGCTTCCATGTCGAGTGCCTGCCCGGCCACCATTCCTTCCGGCGTCGCCGCCGCACGCGCGAGTTCGGAAATCAGGGCGATGCGTGTTTCGGCTTCGAGTCGATCGTCTTCGGCGATGGTTTTAAACGCGAGTGTTTGC
>DASTQB010000159.1:0-22324 GCA_035761985.1 Pyrinomonadaceae bacterium | reverse complement strand
ACGATCACCGGTTTCTGAACGCGAACCGGCGTCGCCGCATCGCTCGCGGATCCGGAGTGTCCGTGGCGCAGGTCAACCAGATCATCAAGCAGTATGTCGAGATGCGCCAGATGATGAAACAGCTTTCCAGTTCCGGCCTGTTCGGTGGCGGCGGAATGAAAAGCAAGATGTTGAGAAAGATGACCGGTATTCCGGATATGGCAGGGTTTTCGGGCGATGAAGATGAATTGCCGTCATTGCCGGCCGCACCTGCAGGACCATCGCGGAAGAAGTTGAAAAAGAAACGTAAGAAGAAACGCCGATAAGGAGGCACGAATTGTTAGCAATTAAGTTGATGCGTACGGGAGCGAAGAAAAGTCCGTCGTACCGTGTGGTTGTAAAAGAGAAACAATCAAAACGCGACGGTGCTTATCTCGAGAACCTCGGTACCTATAACCCCACGAGAAACCCGGCGGAGATCAAACTCAACCTGACCAGGGTCAACTACTGGATCGAAAAAGGCGCGCAGCCCACCGATACCGTCAGCCGGCTAATCAGAGCCAGCGCAAAGGCGGAAGCTGCGGCTGCCAATGCGCAAGCCTGAGCGACAGATCATGCGAGACGCTATTGAGATGATCGTCAAGTCGCTCGTCGACGAGAGCGATAACGTTGATGTTCGCGAAGTCGAACAGCGCAACGGGTCTACGCTCATCGAAGTGCGCGTGGCGCAAAACGACGTGGGAAAGATCATTGGAAAGCAGGGCCGCACGATCCGCGCGCTGCGCTCGCTCGCACGGATCGCAGGAACGAAAAAGAACAAGCGTTACCTGCTCGAAATCGTTGAATAAAGCAGATGGACGACGCGGGCTCGAGTGAATTGGTAGTTATCGCTCGGGCGGTGAAAGCCCGCGGCCTAAAGGGCGAGATCGTCGCAGATCTTTTAACAGATTTTCCGGAGCGCTTCGAAGACGTCGAAGAACTCGTGCTCGTTTCGCCGGCAGGCGATCGAACAGTTTTAGAGCTCGAGGATTACTGGTTTCAGAACGATCGAGTGATCCTGAAACTCGCCGGCTACGACGACGTCGACGCAGCCAAACAACTGGTCGGATTTGAATTTGCCGTTCCGGAACAGGATCGAGTTCCACTTCCCGAAGATCATTATTACGACTGGGAACTGGAAGGGTGCGAGGTCAAGGTAGGAACCGAGGTTATCGGTAAAGTCAGCTCAGTGATGCGAACGGGCGGAGCCGAAATCCTCGTGATTACTGACGAACAGGGCAGTGAACATCTGGTGCCGCTTGCCGATTCGATCGTGGTTGAGATAGACCCGGCAGCAAAGACGATCGTCGTCGATCCGCCCGAAGGACTTTTGGAGTTGTAGATCTTTGATCGGCGTCAAAGGCGCCAACGTGATTCATACTGGGATGCTGCGCTTCGATATCATTACGATCTTTCCTGAGTTCTTTCGTGACGCGATTGATTGTGGGATTTTGAGGCGCGCGCGCAATGCCGGGCTCGTCGAAGTGACAGCACACGACCTGCGACAGTGGACCACTGACAAGCATCACGTCGTAGACGATCGACCATTCGGCGGCGGCGATGGAATGGTCCTGAAGCCCGAACCGATCTTCGCGGCAGTTGAAGCCTTAACAGGCGCTGCACGAAAAGAAGATCTTCCACCACGAACGCGCGTCGTTCTATTGTCGGCCCACGGGCAAACATTTTCACAGTCGCTGGCCCGGGATATTTCGCAAACGTCGGCCCACGTGGTCCTTCTTTGTGGACGCTACGAAGGAGTTGACGAGCGGGTCGCTGACGCCCTGGCTACTGAAGAGATCTCGATCGGAGATTACGTGCTCTCGGGTGGTGAGCCGGCGGCGATGGTTGTAGTCGACGCTGTCGTTCGATTGTTGCCGGGCGCACTCGGAAGTGAGACATCGGCGTTGTTTGAGTCGTTCTCGGAAGGTTTACTGGACCATCCGCAATACACGCGGCCGCCGGACTTCAGAGGCATGAAAGTGCCGGAAGTATTGTTGAGCGGAAATCACGCGGAGATCGAGCGCTGGCGTAAGGAAGCGGCACTCGCGAAAACACGGCGCATGCGTCCCGACTTGCTGAAATGATGAACGCGCAAAAAATTTTTAAGGAGCATTGACAAATGAATCGATTAGACAGAATTGAACAAGAGCAACTGCGCAATAATATTCCACAGTTTCAGCCGGGCGATACGGTGCGCGTTCACGTGCGGATCAAGGAATCCGAGACGAAAGAAAGACTGCAGGTTTTTGAGGGCGTCGTAATCGCTCGCAAACACGGCGGCGCGCGCGAAACGATCACCGTTAGAAAGACGAGTTTTGGAGTCGGCGTCGAAAGAATTTTCCCCCTGCACGCGACGATCATCGACCACATTGACCTCGTTAAAAGAGGCCGCGTCAGGCGAGCCAAGCTCTACTACCTGCGCGGGCTCCGCGGTAAGGCCGCACGCATTCGCGAGCGCGACACGCGCGGCCACCAGGCCGACGACGCGCAGGCTTCAGCCGCCGGCAAGAAATAGGATTGACCAGATTGGCAGGATTCGCAGTATCTTGGAGATTCTGTGAGTCCTGTAAATCTTGTGATGCGGATAGCGATTGATGCTCATTCGGTTGGCGCGAAGCTTGGTGGCAACGAAAGCTACGCCGTTAACCTGATCGAGGCGCTTGCACAGATCGATAGCATCAACAACTACACGATCTACGTCACTACCGACGCTGCTCGCGATCGCTTCGAGCGCCGCTGGTCCAACTTCAAAGTTCGTTCAACTCTCCCGCATACGCCATTAATTCGCATTCCACTGACACTCAGCGCCGAGCTTCGGAAAAATCCAGTCGACGTTCTGCACGTGCAATTCACTGCACCGCCTTTTTGCCCATGTCCGACCGTTGTGAGTATTCACGATCTGTCGTTCGAACACTTGCCGCAAACGTTCAATCGGCGCAGTCGTACGCAGTTGCGGTTGACAGTGCGGCATTCTGCCCGACGTGCCGCGCGCATTCTTTCCCTTTCAGAACACACGCGCCGCGATATCATCAGCACGTATCGCATTGCACCTGAACGAGTCAGCGCTATACCTATCGCGGCGCCGGCACACTTCGCACGCGTCGACGACAAAAGCGAACTGCAACGCGTACGACACACTTATGGGATACACGGCGAATATATTCTGTCTGTTGGTTCTATTCAGCCTCGCAAAAACCTGGTCCGACTAGTTAAGGCATATGCATCGTTGCGAGGCGGCAACTCAGCAGGTAAGCTGCCGAAACTCGTGCTTGTTGGGAAGCGTGCGTGGCTTTACGACGAAACGCTGCGTGCGCTTGATGAAGCAGGCGTGAGAGACTCGGTTGTGTTGACAGGATACGTACCGGAAAAAGATCTTCCGGCTCTATACTCAAACGCACTTTGCTTTATTTACCCGTCGTACTTCGAAGGCTTTGGACTACCACCACTCGAAGCGATGAAGTGCGGCGCACCGGTGATCGTCGGCAATAAAACAAGCTTGCCGGAAGTTGTAGGCGATGCGGCTATCGCGGTGGATCCGTTCGATGTTGATGCTATCGCGGGTGCAATCAGACGCGTGATCGAAGCCCCGTCGCTTCGTAACGAACTGAGTTTAAAGGGCCAACAAAGAGCCAGAGCCTTTGACTGGCGAGAAACCGCGCGGCGCACGCTGGCTGTTTACGAAGAAGTCGCGCGCGAATCGGTTGTTCAACGGACCATACGTTAGGTTCAAGCCTGATGCGGATCGCAATTCTCGGTACACGAGGTATTCCCGCCAGTTACGGCGGATTTGAAACCTTTGCCGAACACCTCTCTACGCGGCTCGTGGCCCGTGGCCACGACGTTACCGTCTATTGTCGCGCACACTACGTTTCACCACGGCAGCTTGAATATCACGGCGTCCAGCTCAAGGTCCTGCCTACCATCAGGCACAAGTATTTCGACACAGTCGTCCACACTTTTCTCTCCGCGATTCATGCAGTAAAGGGCCGCTACGACGCGGCACTGATCTGCAACTGTGCAAACGCGCCGTTCAGTCCGATCCTGCGACTTACCGGAACGCCCGTCGCGATCAATGTCGACGGGCTGGAACACAAACGTAAGAAATGGGGCCACCTGGGCCGGCGCTATTATCGATTTGCGGAGTACCTGTCGACGTTGTTGCCAAACGAAATGGTGACTGACGCGCAGGTGATTCAGGACTACTACCTCGCACGCCACAAAGCGCCTTCGACGATGATCGCGTACGGAAGCGAGGTCGAGCGACGACCTGATCGCGCGGCCGTCCGCAGATGGCGAGTGGAGCCGAATCGATACGTTCTGTACGTGTCGCGGCTCGAGCCGGAAAACAACGCGCATCTCGTGATCGAGGCCTTTAAAAAAGTCCGCACTGCGTATCGCTTGCTGATAGTCGGCGATGCGCCTTACGCCGAACAGTACATCAACGATCTGAAGGCCCGCGCACGCGGTGATAAGCGAATTATCTTCACGGGTTTTGTCTTCGGGCAGGACTACCGCGCGCTCCAGCAGAACGCATACTGCTACGTTCACGCAACGGAAGTGGGCGGCACACATCCCGCGCTGCTGGAAGCGATGGGTTACGGCAACTGCGTCCTCACGCTCGCGACACCCGAAAACATCGAGGTCGTGGGAGAAGCCGGTGTTCCTTACATTGACGAGTTTGACCTGGCGGAGAAGTTACAGCGGGTTTTACGTGACGGATCGCTGGTCCAGGCTTTCCGCAACCGCGCACAGCAGCGTGTTCAGAGTCATTATGACTGGGACACTGTGGTAGATCAGTACGAACAACTCTTCGCACGGATGTGCGGCCAGACAATTCCAACCAAGGCGCAGCCTCACGCGGAAGAGGCCACGACGGCCGAAGTATTCGACAAATCCCGGTAAGACAAAATAAAAAGGCCTAAATGTGGGGGTGCCCCGATAGTTCAGGGGGAACTAACGGGGCAAAAGCGTTACGGGTAGGTTCGGGCAAATCAGGGTGGCTCTAATGCATGAGAACCGTCAAACTAACAACGATTCGTTCGGGCGGCGCGCTGGCGGATAAATAAAGCCAAATAAGGGAAACAACGCACCATCCGCTTGCAGTCAGCAACCTTCAAAAGCGATCCAACAACCCTTGCATCGTGTTGTGTGCGAAATTATACGTTTATTCTGTGAGGTGTCAAGAATAATATTAACTATTTCGCAAAATATTTGTGACATGCACTGGCAGGAACGATCTAGCGCATCGAACAGGTGCCTTTTCGCCTTGAGTGGGTCTATTTGTCCTATTGGCCCTACTGGTCTTATTGCTCTGATAAAAAGCGTCGCCTATTCGCCGCCGCGGGCTTTCGTGAGCCGGTAAGCCTGACGCCTGGCAGCCTCTGAAACGTTCTTGTTCTGGGTAAGTTGCTGGAGGTCCTTGGTTCGGATTCGTGGGAGGATGTTCATCACCGTGGGAATCGGCGTGCGCGGGTTGCGCGCGAGGTTGTGAATTATCGGATAGGAACGTGCCCACGTACGATTGAGTGCAATCACGCGGAGCACTTCGTCGGCCACCGTTCTCATCGCGGCGATGTTTTCTATCTCCTGTTCCGTGATCCGCGGATTCTTGACCACGGCCGAACAGACCACTTTGTTTGAGTCGCGGATGAGAATACCGCGCGCCTCGCGGTCGCCTTTCATCGCCAGCTTCATCCTGTCCTTCGTATTCATGAACATGATGCGCCGGATGAGCGAAATTCTTTCGGTGCTGACGTCTCCTGATTCAAGTCTTTCCGCTTCGATGATGCGCTGAATGTTGGCAGAAACATCTGCCGCACTCTCGGACACGAGCTCTTCGTAACGCTCGGAAGGTAACCACGAGTCGTCGAGATCTGCATCAGAAACTTCGATGTGCTGTGCGATGAGCCACGCATCGTCGAAAGTGAGTTCGCCGCCTGCGGTCGTCAACTCAGCGGATTCGAAGAACTCGGCGGCGGCAGTTTGTCCACGTGCTCGCAACTCGTCAGCAATCTGCCGCGCGCCGCGTTCTTTCTCGAAAAACTCTTTGCGCGTTTCGCGAGCGCGACGTTCAGCTTCGCCAGTGCACGCGGGATTCGCGAGAATCGCCTCGATGATCTCCGGACAACGCACCAGGCGCTGCTGGTTAATTGTGATCAGTTCGAGGAGCGAGCTGTGCGAAGTTGTCGCCGCGAGTTTCGCTAACGACTGATCGGGTGTGCGCGTGTTGAGAATCGCGGCTTCGTAGATTTCCTTTTTTCCGTCAGGCTGAGTTGCGAGAAAGGCGAGAACGTTTGGTGCCGTGTCTTCCGCGGAGGCTGCGACCAGGAGATCTTCAGGAGCCTCGGATTTCAGCGTTTCGGTGGCTGCGGCGGCAATCTGCGCATCGTCGCTAGTGGTGAGCGCGACGAGAACTTCCAGTAGATCGCTTTGCGGCAACGGCAGCATTCCACGCGCTGCTGCGAGGCGAGCAGGTTGCGGAGCACTGCCGCTGATGATCGCTTGTACGACTGGATTGGTGGATGAGATTTCAGAGCTCAAAGGGAGATGTTATAGGTCCTAATACGTCGTATAGGACCTGTCCGTCTTAGCCGCCGTTAATCCCGTGGCACTTTTTGTACTTCTTCCCGGAGCCGCACGGACACAGCTCGTTGCGCCCGACTTTCGGCTGGTCTCTCACGACCGTTTTGATCTTTCCAGCTTCCTCGCCGGCCGGCGCCGCACCCTGATTCGGCCCTGTAAACTTCAGTGATGCCGGTCGCCTCGCTGCCCGTCGCTGCTGCAAACTCTCCGGCGCCTGTTCTGAAACCACTTGCAGGTTGAACAACGATCGGATCGTGTTTGTATCGATGCGGTCAAGCATCTGCTGGAACAGATCGAAACTCTGTTTCTTGTACTCAACGAGCGGATCCTTCTGGCCGTACCCTACCAGCCCGATGCCCTGTTTCAAGTGGTCCAACGAAAGCAGGTGGTCCTTCCACTGCGCATCGATGATGTTCAGCATGATGATGCGCTCGTAGGTGCGCATCGCTTCTGGTCCAATCTGCTGTTCCTTCGTTTCGTACTTGACCTTGAGCCGCTCCCAAACCGCATCGACCACTTCCTGCGACGTCATGTTTTGAACTTCGAGCCGCTCGCTGTCGGCGTCGAAGTCGTAGATCGTTTTGATCTGCGTCTTGTAGTTGTCGACGTCCCAATCGTCCTGCGACACATCGGGATTCAAGTATTGCTGCGTCAGATCTGATAACAGATCGTAAGCAACACCAGCCTGCGGCGGATCACCGAGCAGGTACTCGCGCTGGTCAGGCTCTTCCATCAACTGGCGGCGCAGACCGTAGATCGTCTCGCGCTGCTTGTTCATAACGTCGTCGTACTCGAGCAGGTGTTTGCGAGCTTCGAAGTTTCGGCCTTCAACCGACTTCTGCGCAGCTGCGATTCGCTTCGAAACCATGCCCGACTCGATCGCGACGCCTTTTTCCATGCCAAGCCGTTGCATCAACGCTTTCACTTTGTCGCCCGCGAAGATTCGCATCAGATCGTCTTCCAGCGACAGGAAAAACCTCGACGAACCCGGGTCGCCCTGGCGTCCCGCACGACCGCGAAGCTGATTGTCGATGCGCCGTGATTCGTGACGCTCGGTGCCGATGATGTGCAGGCCACCAAGGTCGACAACTTCCTGGTGCTCATCTTCGACGATGCGCTTCGCCTTCGCGTAAGCAACGCGCCACTGCTCCTCAGTCGCTTCGTCCGGATCGATCTCTTCCTTCTTCAAAAACTCACGCGCCATGAAGTCGGGATTTCCGCCGAGCAGAATGTCGGTACCGCGGCCCGCCATGTTTGTCGCGATCGTGACCGAACCCTTCCGGCCCGCCTGCGCAACGATCTCAGCTTCACGCTCGTGATACTTCGCGTTCAGCACGTTGTGATCAACTTTTTCTTTCAACAGCCGACGCGAGATCAGCTCAGAGTTCTCAACGGAAACAGTACCGACAAGCGCCGGCTGTCCTTTGGTGTGACACTCCTTGATCTCCTCGATCACTGCATCCCACTTCTCGGGCAACGTGCGATAAATCACGTCGGAGAAGTCTTTACGAACCATCGGCATGTGCGTCGGAATCACGATCACGTCGAGCTTGTAGGTCGAGTTAAACTCAGCCGCTTCGGTTTCGGCGGTACCGGTCATGCCCGAAAGCTTTTCGTAAAGACGGAAATAGTTTTGCAGCGTGATCGTCGCGAGCGTCTGGTTTTCTTTCTCGATCTCGACGCCCTCTTTCGCTTCCACCGCCTGGTGCAGTCCGTCAGACCAGCGACGGCCTTTCATCAAACGCCCGGTGAAGTCGTCGACGATGATGACTTCGCCGTCCTGGACCACGTACTGGTGGTCTAACTTGTAGAGCGTGTGCGCTTTCAACGCCTGCTCGACGCAGTGGAGCAACTCCATGTTTGAAGGATCATAAAGATTACCGACGCCCAGCAATCGCTCGGCTTTATCAACGCCTTCTTCAGTCAGCACCGCTGTGTGTGCCTTTTCGTCGACAATGTAATCGCCGGTCTTCTTACCGTCGACATCCTCACCTTTCTTCAAGTGCGGGATGATCGCGTCGGCGTTTTTGTACTTGTCAGTCGCTTCATCAGACGGTCCGGAGATGATCAACGGCGTTCGCGCTTCGTCAATCAGGATCGAGTCGACTTCGTCGACGATCGCGAAGTAGTGACCGCGCTGCACACACGTGGCGAGGTCAAACTTCATGTTGTCGCGCAGGTAGTCGAAACCAAATTCGTTGTTCGTACCGTACGTGATGTCCGCGGCGTAGGCGGCCTGGCGTTCGAAGTCGTCCATGTCGTTTTGAATACAACCGACTTCGAGTCCGAGGAAACGATGAATCTGGCCCATCCACTCAGCGTCGCGCGAGGCGAGATAGTCGTTAACAGTAATGACGTGTACGCCGCCGCGGCCGGTGAGTGCATTCAAATACGAAGGCAGCGTTGCGACCAGGGTTTTACCTTCACCGGTACGCATCTCAGCGATCTTGCCCTGGTGTAGAACGATGCCGCCGATTAACTGCACGTCGAAGTGACGCATACCGGTCGTGCGGACGCTCGCTTCACGAACGACTGCAAACGCTTCGGGCAATATCTCATCGAGCACTGCCCGCTCGCGGCGCTTTCGCTCTTCCTTGTCAGTGGTGTCGCCGACTGCCTGTTGCACGCGCTCTTTGAAGATAGCGGTGCGACCACGCAGCTCGTCGTCGGAGAGCGCCTGCATCGCGGGTTCGAGTGCGTTAATTTTATCGACCATCGGGTTGATCGACTTGAGGAATCGCTGATTGCTGCTGCCAAAAAGTTTAGTTAAGAACTTATCGAAACTCATAACGAATAAATACTCCGAGGAGATGCTGGTTTATTAAACAGTTTTTCTAACGCGGGTGCAAAAGGATTGGGGGTTCAAGCGCCGGATGTAGCCATCTGCTTCTTGATCATGTCTAAGACAGTTTGACGAGGCATCGAGAAGTTGACAACGACTTTTTTACCGTCAGGAGTCACTTTGGTGTTCTTCATCAACTCCGCTTCATCTTTTCCGGAACGGACGATGGCGCCGAGAGCGAGTGAACCATTGAGGCCTCCCGCAAGCTTCACCGCGCTGTTTGGTGACGACGCCTCCGACTCTATCGACGCAAGCACCTCCCGCTCACCCTGCCTTATGGTGAACTTCACGGTGGCACCTGGATTGTCCTGGCTGATCGCCTTGAGGTAAATAAGCAATCCGCTGTCGTTGAGCGCCGCGACCATCTTTCCGAAGAGCTCGACGAGATTAGTGTCGCCTGTCTTCTGTGTAAAACGAGGATTCTTCAGTTTTCCATTTTCATCGAGTTCGGCCTCGATCACGATTTCAAAAGGCTTATTCAGATCGAGCTTGCCCTGGTTTTTCAGATCGTTTGCATAGGCGGCAAAATCTTTCAGTACCTTCTTATTGATCTGATTCTCGTCGGGCAAAGATACATCGCTCTTCGCGGCGGTTTCCTCGAGCTTCTTTTGCGCTTCTTCCGGCGTTAACGCTGTCGCGCTGGGGCTCGCACTCGGGCTCGCCTGAGCAATCGCCTCCGCGGGCGAAGCAGAAGCTCCCGGGCTCGCCGCAGGTGATGCACTCGCAACCGGAGTCGGCGATGGTGACGCTGCCGGATCCGGAATATCTCGTTGCTGGCTTGCCTGCGAAATTATTTTCGGCGCAAACGGATCCGGTGTTGCTGCTGCTGCCGGCTGTCCACTTGCGATTTGGTTCTCGAGCGCAAAGTATCCGTCCGGGTAGCGAAACTTCTCGAGTTGCACCACCTGAACCTCGTCGCCGATCTGCGTCGCCTGGTAGTCCTTATCTACAAACGTGGTGTTGGCTATGATTGCCGCAATGTTGACCGTATCGCGAACGCTAGGAACGTAAATCACGAGCCACAGAAGAACGAGATGCAGAACGAGCGAGGCGCCGACGAGCTTGGTCAGCACCACGCCCCATCTGCGGTCACGATTAACTTCAAAATTTTCGAATATCTGCGCCATCCGTAATTCTGCTAAATTTTGTCTCTCAAATACTGTTGTTAGACGCCCCTAACCCCTGTTCCGTTGCGAGACGATTGTAACAGGCCACTACCTCAAAGTTAGAATAAGCCCGTGCCTCGAAATAATGGAAAAAACTGGGATAAACACCGCTCGCGCCGTCGCAAGCCTGTTCGCAAGCCCGAAACCGTCGAAACGTCGCGCCAGCCGGCCGTGCAGTCGCGAGAAATAAAACGTCTACTCGAGGGAATCGGTTCACCGCCTGCAAGGCCATTTAAACCTGATCCGTTTCAACTCGAAGCACTCGCCGCGCTCGAATACGAGGATGTTCTCGTCACGGCGCCCACGGGCAGCGGTAAAACGTGGATTGCGCGAGAAGAGATCCGGCGGCTTCTGGAAAGCGGGCGGCGCGCCTGGTACACCTCACCGTTAAAAGCACTAACCAACTCAAAATACCAGGAGTTTATTGACGAGTTTGGCGCCGCGCGCGTAGGCATACTCACGGGCGACCGCAAAGAGAACTCCGAAGCGCCGCTGATCGTCGGCACAACCGAGATTTACCGGAATCAGCTTTTCGACTCGCTGCGAGGTGGAAGTGAAGTCAATGCGGATCTGGTCGTGCTCGATGAGGCGCATTACCTTGCAGACGAAGATCGTGGTCACGTTTGGGAAGAAGCAATCATCCTGACGCCGCCCCGCATTCGGCTGTTGCTTTTGTCGGCAACGATCGGCAACGCGCATGAGTTTGCGTTGTGGCTGGAGGAAGTGCGAGGCGTGCGTTGCGGCGTGATCACGGGTCCCGGGAAGCGCCCGGTGCCTTTGCGTTCGGCGCTTCTGCTGCCGGATAGGCGTTTGCTGCCGTTGTTGAACGATGAAGGGAGAGTGAATCCCGAGGTTGCGGCATTAATCGCCGCGGATGAACGCAAATGAACACAGATCTGCGTTCATTCGCGTTCATCCGCGGCTAATTTAAAACGATGAAGTTACGAATGCCCGAAATGCCGCCGGGGATTTTGCTCACGGCGCTCGATAGTTACAAGCTGCTGCCGGCGATCGTCTTTCTGCCCACGCGACGGCGCTGCGATCAAGCGGCATCCGAAGCAGCACTCGCGCGCCGCGATCCCAGCGACACGCGCCGCGAAGCCCGCCGCGACTTCATGCGCGCGTTTGTCGAAGAACATCCGGAAGTGCGCGGGCATCGCCACTGGGACACGATCATTCGCGGCGGCGTCGCGTCGCATCACGCCGGTCACATTCCAGCTTGGAAACTCGTCATCGAGAAATTGATGAGCGCCGGACTGCTCGACGCGATCTTTGCGACGGCGACAGTCGCCGCCGGAGTTGATTTTCCAGCGCGCACAGTTGTTTTGACCGGCGCTGACGCTCGGACAGGAAGCGGATGGCGCCAGTTGACGGCCTCAGAACTGCAGCAGATGACCGGGCGCGCCGGACGTCGTGGACGAGATAACGTCGGGTTTGTCGTTGCCGCACCCGGATTACACCAGGATCCGTTACGCATCGCGCAGATGTTGAAAGCGCCACCCGATCCGCTCGTCAGCCAGTTTCGCGCGACGTACACAACGCTCCTGAATCTGCTCGACGCGTACGGCAGTTTCAAATCCGTGCGCGAGATTGCAGAACGCAGCTTTGCTTATCGCGACTTCGCGCATCGCATGGTCCAACTCGAACGAAGCCGCGACGAGAGCGAACAAAAGATGAGAGACACGTTGAAACACGCCGGTTGCGACATGCCGATCTCCGTCGTGCTTGGTCTTGAACGGCTGCTCGGAATTCGCGCGCGTTTGCAGGAGGCAAAGCCGCAAACGCGTGCGGAAGTTTTTCATCGATGGCTGAACGAGGTGGTTAGACCAGGTCGAATCGTGGGCATCGGTCGCTCTGGTCGACGGCTGGTCATGGTCACTGAAAAGCGCGACGGAAGCGTGCGTGGTTTTCGTGAAGACGGCAGCAGCGCGAGTTTTCCTCAGGAGCGGATCGGGCGTGTTTATTCGCCCCTTTATCGCCTGCGCGACGACGATATCGAAAAGGCATTTGAAGAAATTCGTGAACGCGGGCCGGAACTCACCCTCGCCGAACCACGGCTCCGCGACGCAGATGCTGAAGAGACCGATGCGTTGAAGATCGTCGACGACTCGATCGAGAACCTGATTCCGTCGAACATCGCAGCGAAGCAGCAATGCATGGAGGTGGTTTGGGGGCTACACACCACCGCCGAAGATTACGAACGCGCTTCGCGACGGCTGGAAGCGTTGCGAGAAGAAGTTTGGCTGCCGTTTGAGCAACGCGCGAAAGTGCTCGCGGAGTTCGGGTATCTTGATTATGACGCGCAGAAAGTGACTGACCGCGGGCGCTGGCTGGCGGATCTGCACATCGATCGCCCGTTGCTGGTCGGCGAAGCCCTTGAAAACGGATTGTTCAATTCACTCGAGCCAAAACAACTCGCCGGGATCATGGCTGCACTCACGGCCGATGAAGATCGCGATTACGGCGAGCTCGAGCTCGACGACGATCTCGTCACTTCGCTCGCGCGTTTCGAAGACATCGGATTCAAAGTTTCCGCTGAAGAGTGGAAGCATGGAATCGAGCCGGCGCCGGAGTTGAACTTTTCCGCCGCGGGCGCCGCGGTCCGCTGGGCCAACGGTGCGTTTTGGTCTGAAGTCGTTGGCGAGACACGCGCTGAAGAAGGCGATCTGTTTCGCATGTTTTCGCGCACCGGCGAGGCACTGTTGCAGATCGCCGGCTTGCGACGCAGTCATCCGCAAGCGGCGCAGATGGCGGCGACAGTCGCCGAGATGGTCTTGCGTGAGCCGATTCGGTAGGATTGGCCGCGAATTTCACAGAATACGGATCAGAAGAAAGAGAGAAAAATTCTTTTATGTCGACTTCCGCAGCCCAGCAACCCTCCCCGCAATTATTTTTCCAGACAATCAACGCGCATCAACGCACCGAAGCACTCAAGGCCGCGATCGAGCTCGAAGTCTTCACCGCAATCGGCGAAGGCAACACCACCGCCGCCGAGATCGCCAAGCGTTGCCAAACGTCCGAGAAAGGCATGCGCATTCTGTGCGACTTCCTCACCATCATGGAAATGCTCACCAAAGACGGCGACCGCTACGCGTTGACGCTCGACTCCGCGACGTTTCTCGACAAACGTTCTCCCGCGTATATCGGAGGCGCGACTGAGTTCATGTGTTCGCCGATGTTGACCGACGGCGCGAAGTACATGGCCGAGGCAGTGCGCAGAGGCGGAACAGTAATGGAGAACGATGGGACGATCGGGCCTGAGAATCCGGTCTGGGTGAAGTTTGCGCGTGCGATGGGAGCACTCATGGCGATGCCGGCGCAACTGATGGCCAAGCTCGTCGATCCTGCCGCGGATCGCAAACTGAAGATTCTCGACGTCGCCGCCGGTCATGGTCTATTCGGTATCGCGTTCGCCAGTCATAATCCGCAAGCCGAGATCACGGCACTTGACTGGAAAGCGGTGCTGGAAGTCGCGAAAGAAAATGCAGCGAAGGCAGCCGTGTCAGACCGGTATCAAACGATCGAGGGAAGCGCGTTCGACGTCGAATTCGGAACGGGCTACGACCTGGTCCTGTTGACCAACTTCCTGCATCACTTCGATCCGCCGACGTGCGAAACGTTGTTGCGGAAAGTGCGCGCGGCGCTCGCGGATGGTGGACGTGCTGTGACGTTGGAGTTTGTTCCGAATGAAGACCGCATCTCGCCGCCCGATGCAGCCGCGTTTAGCGTGATGATGTTGACGAGCACTCCGTCCGGCGATGCTTACACGTTCTCGGAATTGGAGCGGATGTTTGCGAACGCCGGCTTCTCACGCAGCACGCTTCACCCGCTGCCGCCAACGATTCAACAAGTTGTCATCTCAGACAAATGATGCGTTCACTTTTACTGCTGATCTGCCTGGCAGTTCTTCTTCCAGGTCAAACACAGCGAACAACGGCGGTTGAGACAGCCTACGTGCTCAAACCGGCTTACGTCTTCGACGGCGAGTCGGCGCAGCTTCATGCGAACTGGGCGGTGCTCGTGCGTGGTCAGAAGATCGTGCAGGTTGGACCAGCAAGCGGCGTCAATGCTCCGGGTGCGAAGACTATCGAACTTGCCGGTCTAACGCTGATGCCCGGCTTGATCGAAGCGCATTCGCACGTGCTGCTGCATCCGTACAGTGAAACGGTGTGGAACGATCAGGTAGCGAAGGAATCCTTGAGCCTGCGTGTGGCGCGTGCGACGAATCACCTGCGCGACACGCTTCAGGCAGGCTTCACGACGATTCGCGATCTCGGAACCGAAGGCGCTGCCTACGCAGACGTCGGTCTCAAACAGGCGGTCGAAGAGGGCATCATTCCTGGACCGCGGATGATCGTGACGACGAAGGCGATTGTTGCGACGGGCAGCTATGGGCCGAAGGGTTATGCGTCTGAGTGGCGTGTGCCGCAAGGCGCTGAAGAAGCTGACGGTGTTGATAGTTTAACTCGCGTTGTGCGCGATCAGATCGGGCATGGCGCTGACTGGATCAAGATCTATGCAGATTATCGCTGGGGAAGATCCGGGGCGGCGCCGACGTTTTCCCTCGAAGAACTGAAGCTCGTTGTCGAGACTGCGAAGAGTGCGAACATTCCGGTATGCGCACATGCGACGACGCCGGAGGGAATGCGCCGCGCGACGCTGGCGGGCGTTGAGACGATCGAGCACGGAGACGGCGGGACGCCGGAAGTTTTTCGGTTGATGAAAGAACGTAGCGTTGCGCTTTGTCCGACGCTGGCGATCGCCGGGCCAAATACGATCGAACGGAAGCGAGCGGCGTTTCGGGCGGCGCTCGCGGCGGGTGTGACGATCGCGAGCGGGAGCGACGTCGGGGTTTTTGCTCACGGGACGAATGCACGCGAGCTGGAGATGATGGTCGAGTTTGGGATGTCGCCCGTTGATGCGCTGCGATCGGCGACGTCGGTGAATGCGCGCGTGATGCACATGGCGGATAAGATCGGCGCGATCAAGCCGGGGTTGCTGGCGGATGTAATTGCGGTTGAGGGCGACCCGACGAAGGATGTGGGCGCGTTGCGGAAGGTGCGGTTTGTGATGAAGGGCGGCGCGATTTACCGCGAGAAATAGGACGAATAGGACGTATAGGACCTATAACACCTATAACAATAGATCCTATCGGTCCTATCGGTCCTATCGGTCCTATTTGGAGACGAGCCGCGCGACCGTCAGCAGCAACTCTTCCGTCTTAAACGGCTTCCCCACGAACGCGCTGAACCCCGATTGCAGCGCCCGCGTGCGATCCCGGTCCGTGTGCGCCGTCACGGCCACGCACGGAATGTGCGACGTAAGCGCATTCTCCTTGAGCGCCTTGAAAACCTCCCACCCGTCCAAACCCGGCATGGAAAGGTCAACCATGATCAGATCCGGAGGATTTTCCCACGCCAAATCCAGGCATTCCCGCCCGTTTCGCGCCTCTCGAACCTCGTAATTGGCGTTTGCCAAGAGGAGTCGAAGGAGTTCGCGATTGTCGTCGTAATCCTCTGCAATCAGGATCGTGGGGGCCATATCGCCTTCTTCTAGCGTCATAACCCGTTTTCCGTCAAGCAGGTTTTAAAAACGATTTCTTGACTAGCTGAATACGAGCCGTTCATAATCAGTTCCAGAGTTCTTGCGCCGCCCCCTGCAAGACTCTCCATGCGGTTAACAACCTTGGGTTAAGTTTTCCCTACCTGAAAAACCTTGAGGTTCGTCAAATCACCATCACTACACGGAGGAGCGAGCTGTGGTCAACGGACACCTGGAAGATAGTTTGCGGCGTGAGATTGAGAGTTATCTCGAGAGTCGCCTGAGCGCAGTCAAACAAGAGATAACTACGCTGCAAAGCCTACTGAATGAGTCGCTTACGACTTTTCTCGAGCGCCAGGGCGATGTGCAGATGGAAGGCAGTCTGGTGGCCGCGATCACGGAACACCTCCACGCTGCACACGAACGCGGCGTCGAGCTGGCAGCGTCTGAGTCGGCGCGCGCGAAGGCTTCCAGCGACATGGCCATCGTCAAGGCTGCGATTGCCGAGATCAACGAGCAGAAATCGCAGGCCGACATTCTCAAAGCCCTCGTCAATCGCGCTTCTTCGTTCGCGCCGCGTGTGGCGTTCTTCGTCATAAAGGGCGAACAGGCAACGGGTTGGCGCGCTCGCGGGTTCGAAGGAACCGTGGGCGACGACGCGATCCAGCAGATTTCAATGCCGCTGAGTGCTGACACGGTTGTCGGCAGTGCGGCGCGGGGCCGTGCGACGTGGAGTGGTGGGCCAGGATCACACTCGGAAGATCATCTTTTACTGAACCGACTCGGCGAAGAACCTGCGCAACGGATCGTCGCGATTCCCCTCAATGCCCGCGGGCGGGCTGTAGCTGTTCTTTATGCCGACTCAGCCGGGCTCGACTCGGAATCGATCAATCTTGAAGCGCTCGAGACGCTCGTGACTGTCGCCGCAATGGCCGTTGAACTGTTATCAGCCGCCCGAACAACTCCGAAGAGAACTGCCGAACAACCAGCAGCACCGGCGCCAGCGCCCGTCCAGGAGGAGCCTGCGTATCAACCGGCTAGTGAGTACGTCGCGCCCGCGCCTGCTGAAGTTGAACCCGCTTACACGGCCGCCGACACATATCACACTTACGAACCAGAGCCCGCGCCCGTAGAACCCGAAACTCTCGTTGAGGCTATCCCTGTTGATGAACCCTCTGGCGTGTTTGAAGATGGTCAGCCGCAGGACCGATACGAAGAGCCGTCTTTCGCACAGACAGGTAATGAGTATGCGGAACCGGAGACAGTTCCGTATTACCAGCAGGAGGAGCAGCAATTCCAGCACGAGCCACCTCAACAGCAACGCAAACGTTACGGACAGGACGCGGAATTGCCGGTCGAAGTTTCAGGTGAAGAAGAGCGGAAGCTGCACAACTACGCTCGCCGGTTTGCGCGGCTTTTGATTTCAGAGATTAAGTTGTACAACGAACAGAAGGTTGCCGAGGGAAGATCCGAACACGACTTGTACGATCGTCTGCGCGAATACATTGATCGTTCACGCGAGATGTATGACAAGCGCGTTAAGCCTGAAGTCGCAAACCGGTACGATTACTTCCACGACGAGCTGGTGAACACGCTCGCGGAAGGTGACGTTTCAAAACTCGGATCGAATTACCCCGGCGCAACCGTTAACGCTTAACGTTTGCATTAATCTTGTAAATCTTGAGAATCATGGAATCCTGTCAAACAGTAGACAGGCTTTCAGGATTCACATGATTAGCATGATTAAGGAGTTTATGGAGAATACGTGGGTGAAACACCGCTTGTTTTTGGTTTTTCTGGGCGTCACCCTCCTGGGAGTAGCCTGTCTGCCATTCATCATGAGCGCGAGCTGCGTCACGCGCCCGCAAACCGCTGGTGAACAAAAAGCTCTCGACAACCTGCGCCGCATGACGCGCAACGACGTGCTTCCGTCCGAAGACGTCGTCACTGCAATCGAGAACCAGTTTCCAAACACGAAAGCCGCCGCACTCGCGCGGATGCTTCGTGCCAGGATCAAACTCAACGCCCGTGATTTCGCCGGCGCGGCTTCGTTGCTCGACGCGAAAGTGATCGGCGAACAGACGTCGATTTCAGACTACGCGCTTTTCATGCGTGCAAGCGCGTTTGAACAATCCGGCCGAACTCAGGAAGCGCGCGCCGTTTATCAGCAGGTGATGCAGCAACACCCAACGTCGCTGCGCGCGCGTGAAGCTGCACTTCGCGCCGCAGACTTGATGATCAAAAGTGGTGACGCTGCGGCAGTGCCGTTACTTCTGAAAGATCTCGCGCAGGCTGACGATCCGGGCGCGTTGCTCGCAACTGCAAAAGCCGCCGAGCAAACTTCGGATCAAACACGCGCACTCGCAACTTATCGCCGGCTCTACTTCTTCGCGCCCGCATCCGCGGAAAGCGCGGAGGCTGCGACAGCAATCTCTCGCCTCGGTTCAACCACGTCGCCGGCCACAACAGAGGAAGCAATTACACGTGCGCAACGTTTGTACGACGCTCGAAAATTCAACGACGCTTCGGCGGCCTACAGCGATGCGTTCGCAAAGTTTCCCGCAACTGCTACAACTGAAAACCAGCTTCGCCGCGGCATCGCTGCTTACAACGCACGGAAAACACCGGAGGCAGTCGCCGCACTAACCGCAATTCCAACTTCCGCAGGCGAAACACGCGCTGAAGCACTGTTATATCTCGCACAAACTTACGCACGTGCACGACAGTGGGAACAAGCCCGGGCAACTGCTGAAGAACTGCGCCGCACGTTCCCAAACAGCAACTTCACTCCGCGCGCGTTCGTCGCCGTCGGCCAGATCGCACAGGAGGCGAAAAACACTGCCGACGCGTTGTATTTCCTGCGCGCCGCGGTGAACGGGTTCGGCAGTTCCATCGAAGTCGCACAGGCGCAATTCGATCTCGCCTGGCAGGAACACGAAGCGAAAAACTACGCCGAATCGTCGCGAATGCTCACCGAGCATCTCGCTTATTACGCCGATCGAAACACTGACAACCGCGGCCGCGCCGGCTACTGGGCCGCGCGCGATTCCGAAAAGGCAGGCAAACTCGCCGAAGCGCGTGCGCTCTATGAAGCGATGCAGGCGCGCTACGACGCAAACTGGTACGGCTATCTCGCCAAGATCCGCCTGGATGCAATCAGTCGCAATACACAGGCAAAAGAGTTTCCACCCGATTCAATCGTCGCGCGCGCCGTTGCAAACCTGAAAACCGTGACCGTCGCGCAAGAAACTGCCGGCGTCGATGCAGACTCGCGAATCATCAAGGCCGATCAGTTGTGGAACATCGGACTCGACGACTGGGCTTTAAATGAACTGGGAAAAGCCGGCGAGAAGGCGCCCGACAGTCCGAAGATCAATCTCAAGATCGCGCAGATCTATCGCTCTGACGACGACAACGTTCGCGCGCTTAACACGCTTCGGCGCAGCTTCCCCGACTACTCGCAGATGAAACCCGAAGAGATGACCCGCGAGCAATGGGACGTGTTTTACCCGCTCGCTTACTGGGACATCATCGTGCAGGAGTCGAAAGCGAAGAATCTCGATCCGTATCAAGTCGCTGGTTTGATCCGCCAGGAAACGATCTTCACCACGCGCGCGCGTTCGGGTGCGAATGCCTACGGACTGATGCAGGTGTTGGTGCCGACCGCACGGCTCACCGCGCGCAAGTATGGCGTGGGGCGTGAGATCACGGCGGAGTCGCTCTACGAGCCGCGTTTGAACATCCAACTCGGCACGGCGTACCTGCGCGACCAGATCGATAAATTCGGCCGCATCGAGTATGTCGCCGCTGCTTACAACGCCGGCCCCGGCCGCGCCGCGGCGTGGAAAACGTCGCTGCCGTTTGAAATCGACGAGTGGGCCGAGGCCGTTCCGTTCAAAGAGACGCGCGGTTACGTTCAGGGCGTGGTGCGAAACCGTTTACAATATCTCCGGCTTTACGACGACAAGGGAAACTTCCGGCCCGAGGTCGGTTCGCGCGCAGTTTCGGAAACGGATCCGAGCGTGCGCAAGCGAAGAGTGACTGGCAGCGGAACGGAAGAATAGCCGCGGATCAGCGCGGATTAAAACACGGATTTTTATATGAAGGCGTTACTGGTCTTTTGTTTTCTGTGCGTCTGTCCGGCGATCTATGCGCAAGCTCCGCTTACGATCACGACCGAGCCGAAGGCGATCGTTTGGATTGACGATATCCGCCGCGGCACTACGGACGAATCAGGCAAGCTCGTGGTGACGAAAGTGTCCGCGGGCCGGCATTCGATCCGCATTCGCGCTGCCGGTTTCAAAGAAGCGACGATGCCGCTTGCTGCTGGTCGACGCGCGCTGAATGTGAAGCTTGTGCCGACCACGGACCAGGCTGAGCTTCTGTTTCAACAGGCGGAAAGTGCGCGAGAAAAAGCGCGCGATGAGTCGGCACAGAAAAAAGCCGTCGAGCTTTATCGTGAGGCGATAAAACTGCGCCCTGCATTTCCCGCTGCGCACGTCGGGCTCGCTCGCGTGCTCCTCGATCTTAACGAGTTCAAAGAGGCCCACGCGGCCATCGACGCCGCTCGTCGCGCGCGGCCGTCGTACGCGGAAGCGTCGGCTGTTGAAGGTCGCATCTATCGCGAGGAAGCGTTTGACGACGACGCGTTGCGTTCGTTTCGACGTGCGATCCGCGAGGCCGGAGGCGTGCAGCCGGAAGCGTACGTCGGAATGGCGAAGGTTTACGAAGACAAAGGCCAGTTTGCACTCGCCGTCAACGAATACCGGCGGGCCCTCGCGCAACTTTCGGATAGCGAACCCGTGATCTACCAAATGATCGGCGCTGCCTACGAGCGAATCGAAAAGCCAAAAGAAGCTGTCGCGGCTTATGAGAAGTATCTTCAACTCGCGCCCAACGGCAGCTATGCAGCGGCCATCCGCTCCATCCTCGAGCAGCTAAAACGCGAAGCCGCCGGCGACACTCAGATCATCCCCTAACACAAATATGACAACCCCATCACCTTCAAAGGCTCGATACGTGTCGCACAAGGCGAGCCTGTTTACCGAGTCAGTCATTCGTGAAATGACGCGCGAGGCGTTGAAGCACGGCGCCGTTAATCTCTCGCAGGGCTTCCCCGATTTTTCCGCGCCCGAAGACATCAAGCGCAAGGCGATGGAAGCGATCGAGGCCGACGTGAACCAGTATGCGATCACGTGGGGCGCGAAAGACTTTCGCGACGCCATCGCCCGCAAAACGCATGCATATCTCGGCATCGAGATCGATCCCGAGCGGGAGATCACCGTCACGTGCGGTTCAACTGAAGGCATGATCGCGGCGATGATGGCCACCGTCGATCCCGGCGACGAGGTGATCGTGTTCGAACCGTTTTACGAAAACTACGCGCCCGATGCGATCCTCTCCGATGCGCAACCGCGCTACGTACCGTTGCACGCGCCCGACTGGTCCTTCGATCGCGACGAACTCCGCGCGACGTTCAGTAAAAAGACCAAGGCGATCATCGTCTGCAATCCGAATAACCCGACGGGCAAAGTGTTTACTCGCGAGGAGATGGAATTCATCGCCGGACTCTGCCAGGAATACGACGCGCTCTGCTTCACCGACGAGATCTACGAACACATTCTCTATCCACGCGAAGGCGCCGACATTCGTCACATCTCGATGGCCCAGCTCGACGGCATGAGAGAACGGACGATCGTCGTCAACTCGATCTCGAAGACGTATTCCGTCACTGGCTGGCGTGTTGGTTACTGCATCGCGCCGCCTGAGATTACCGGCGCGATACGTAAAGTTCACGACTTTCTGACCGTCGGCGCGGCGGCGCCGCTGCAAGCCGCGGGCGCTTATGCGTTGTCGTTGCCGCAGGAGTATTACGACGCGTTGCAGAAGGACTATCAGGCGCGTAGAGATGTGCTGTTGCCGGTGTTGGAGCGATCGGGATTCAAAACATTCGTGCCCGATGGCGCTTACTACATCATGACTGACATCTCCGGGTTTGGGTTTTCAGACGACGTGGAGTTTACGCGGCATTTGATCCGCGAGATCGGCGTGGCATGTGTGCCGGGATCGAGTTTTTACAGTGTGCCGGAGCGTGGTGTGCAACAGGTCCGCTTTTGTTTCTGCAAGAAAGATGAGACTCTCAATCGCGCCGCCGAGCGTCTGTCGAATTTAAGAT
>DASTQB010000158.1:0-48378 GCA_035761985.1 Pyrinomonadaceae bacterium | reverse complement strand
ACTTCACATTTTGGAGCGTTGAAACCTGTTAGACTTCTTCACCCCGACAAGGACTCCCCGAGTGGTGGGTGAATTTGCCCTAAGGAATAACCTCCTTATTCACCTGGAATAAGCAGCCGAGGGTGAAACCTCCTCACAGTTTCCTGGAGCATAAGATGAAGCGTTATTTTTACCCGGTACTGTGGACCAGTTTCTTCACACTGACTCTCTTGTCGCTGTCTCTGTTTCAGACCACGACTCGGGCCGAGGGCGACACTCAGGTTGCCGTGCAGCGGAAGGTCTCGAAAGACCTCCTCAAGAAAGTTGACGACGGGCGCGGTGCCGATCTCGTTCGCGTCATCATTCAACCGGCAGTCCAGTCAGACGCAACCATCGATTCCACGATTGAAGACTCCGGCGGAAGCAACCTTCGCAAGTTCAAAAACTACGCCGTGCGCGTAGTCACCCTGTCCGCAAACGCGGCGGTCAACATCGCGAAACGAAATGACGTTTCATACGTGTCGTTGAATCGAGAAGTGAGATCGACGGGTCATGTCTCGCGCACTACCGGCGCCGACCTCGTTCGCGGCGGCAGTGGCAACGGCCAGAATGCACTCGACGGCACAGGCATCGGCATCGCCATCATCGATTCCGGTATCGACGTCGATCATCATTCGTTCCTGAACAGATCCAACGGCGTGCGCGTCGTCTACAGTGAAGACTTCACCGGCGAAGGCCGCACAGACGATCCATACGGCCACGGCACTCACGTCGCATCACTGGCCGCCGGCAACGGCCGTATCGCGAACGGCGAATATCTCGGCGTTGCACCAAACGCAAATCTGATAAACTTGCGGGTCCTGAATGCAGAGGGCGTTGGTACGACTGCGTACGTACTGCGCGCGCTCGATTGGGTTACCTCAAATCGACACGTCTACAACATTCGCGTGGTGAACATGAGTCTCGGCATGGCTGCGATCGATTCCTATCGTAACGATCCGGTGTGTCGAGCGGTGCGCAGGTTAGTCGATGCGGGCGTGGTGGTGTTTGCTGCTGCCGGAAACAACGGCAAAGACAGCGAAGGAACCAAGCTCTACGGTCACATACATTCGCCGGGCATTGAACCGTCGGCGATTACCGTGGGCGCTACAAACACGTACGCCACCGACGAACGCAGTGACGACGCTGTCACTTCGTACAGCTCGCGTGGTCCAACACGAAGTTTCACCACCGATGAAGACGGTGTGAAACACTACGACAACGTGATCAAGCCCGATCTGGTTGCGCCTGGAAACAAACTGATCGATGCAGAGTCAGACGGCAATTACCTCGTCACGCAAACGCCGTCACTCGATGCCGGCGTCAGCGGTGCTGCCAACCGGAAGATGATGTACCTGAGCGGCACTTCGATGTCGGCGCCGATTGCAGCCGGAACTGCGGCGTTAATGCTTCAGGCGAATCCCAGTCTCAGTCCGAATCTCGTTAAGGCTTTGTTGATGTACACGGCTCAACCTCTCGCCGGCTACAACATGCTGGAACAGGGCGCGGGCCAGTTGAACATCGTGGGCGCAGTGCAACTCGCCCGTTCCGTTCGCACTGACTTGAGCGCGACAACGACTGTCGGCTCACCACTGCTGACGGACGAAGCTCTGGCAGTGCCGGAGACTACGATTGCGGAGCATACGTTCACGTGGTCGCGCGGCATCATTCTCAATCACACTTACGTGACGGGCTTAGACCTGATCACAAAGTTTCAACTCGTCTATGCTCCAGGTAATCTACTCGGCAGTGGCGTTATTACCGGTGACGGTGTGCTGATGCTGGACCCATCGTTCTTCTCGGATGGCGTGATTACCGGGGATCACATTCTCACGAGTTACGGTGTAATTACCGGCGATGGCTCCGCGTTCCTCGCGGTGAGCTCGTTATACCAAAATCTCTTGCCTGATGGTGTAATCACTGGCGACGGTGTGATTACTGGAGACGGAGTAATAACTGGCGACGGCGTTATCACCGGTGACTTTGTAGCCACCGCGCTGTCGGCGATGCTTAACGGCGAAAGCGGTTCTTTCATGTCAGCGGCGTCAGACACTGGCTCTGACTGCCTCGATTATTAAACGATCCACCAAGCTGTACTCGATCACACAGATCCAGGGATCTGTGTGATCGAGTGCTGCATTGCGAGGTAGCACAATGAGCGCGGCAGAAATAGAAGTCGAGCGTCCTCACTTCGGACAAGTTTACATGTGGTCGTTGGTGATTGCGGGCTCCGTCATCACGCTTGTCTCGATCTATCAATTTCCGTTTCAAGAGCTCAATGCAAATTTGTTTTTCCTTGCGCTGATGGTGGGCGCGAGTTCGGTTATTGCAATCAAGATTCCCCGCGTGAGCGGGCGTATCACGGTCGCCGATACTTTCATTTTTCTGGCAATGCTTCTCCACGGTGGTGCGGCCGCAGTCTTACTGTCCGCACTCGAGGGCATAACCACTACGCTCATCATCAGCAAGCGACCACGAACGATCCTTTTCAACTCCGCGATTCTCGCAATCTCCACTTTTTGTACAGCTACCGTTCTAACCAGAATCTTTGGCCGGCCGCTCGACATTATCGAAGAAGGTTTCACCGCAAGGTTTTTTCTTGCAATCTGCATAATGGCGCTCGTGCAGTACGTAGCGAACACAACTCTGATCGCAATCGAAAAAGCAGCCAAGATCAAGGAATCAACGTGGAACACGTGGCGAACCTATTATCTTTGGACTTCGATAACTTATTTCGCTGGTGCATCAGCAGCGGGCATTATCGCGATCATGATAAAGAACTACGGGTTCTATGCAGTGATCGCAACGGTGCCGATCATTATCATCATCTGTTTCACATATCAAACTTACCTTAAAAACATCGAGAACTCCCTCGCCCAGGCAGAAGCCGCTCGTCTGCACGTCGAGGAGCTCTCCAGGTACATAAACGAGCTGCAACGTTCCGAAGAAGCGCGTGGTCAACTATTGCAACGCGCCGAACGCGCGCGCTCTGAAGCCGAAGCTGCCAATCGCATCAAAGACGAGTTTCTCGCGACGCTCTCGCACGAGTTAAGAACGCCGCTGACTTCGTTGCTCGGGTGGTCCAGCGTGCTGCGTGAAGCAAAGCGCGATGAGAAAGTTTTGACGCAGGGCCTCGAAGCCATCGATCGAAATGCGCGCGTGCAGGCGCAACTCATCGACGATCTGCTCGACGTGTCGCGAATAGTTTCAGGCAAGCTCAATCTCGAAGTGCGCCCGCTGGACATTACGTCAGTTACACGAGCCGCGATCAACGTCGTGCGGCCAGCGGCCGACGCGAAAGGCATCACCATCGACTACTGGGCCCAGCCCGGTCTCGGTGCAATCTCCGCGGATTCGGCACGACTGCAACAGATCATCTGGAACCTGTTGTCGAATGCAGTGAAGTTTACTCCGCACGGCGGCAAGATCTTTGTTCGACTCGAGCAGGACGGAGCGGACGCGCGTGTAACGGTAAAGGACACGGGCCAGGGAATCGATCCGGAGTTTCTGCCGCGAGTGTTCGATCGATTTCGGCAGGCGGATAGTTCGACAACGCGAAGTTTTGGTGGGCTGGGTCTGGGACTCGCGATCGTCCGCCATCTCGTCGAGCTTCACGGTGGAACAGTTTCCGCGCACAGCGATGGACTCAATAAGGGCGCAACGTTTGCCGCGACGTTTCCGTTGCTGGCGGATCGTGGCGAGCCGCTCCCGGTTTCGCATTCCAGCGACAATATGATTGCCGACTTTCGTTCGCTCGACGGCTTGCGTGTGCTACTCGTCGACGACGAACCCGAAGCGCGCGAGATACTCGCGACCGTGATCACTCGCACGGGTGCGGAAGTAAAGTCGTGTAAGTCCGCAAGCGAAGCACTGGCTAAACTCGTCGAGTGGAAGCCCGACGTGATTCTCAGCGACATCGCGATGCCGGAAGAAGACGGTTACAGTTTTATCGGGAAAGTGCGAGCGCTGCCGCGCGAACAGGGCGGCGAAACGCCTGCCGCAGCACTCACTGCCTACGCGCGAGACGTCGATCGACAGGAAGCCCTCGCCGCCGGTTATCAAATGCACATCGCGAAACCGATTGGAGCCGGACAACTCATCCTGATGATCGCAAGACTCGCCGGCCGCGAAAATTAGTCGCAGATCCGTGTAATCTGCGTTTAAATTTTGTAAAGTAGCGCGGCCATGAAGAAGTCACCTGTCGGAATCGGAATTATCGGGACGGGGTTTGCCCGCACCACACAGATACCAGGCTTCCGCGATTGCATGGGCGCGAAGGTCGTCGCCATCGCCAGCCGCAATCGAGAACGCGCCGAAGCAGTCGCTAGAGAATTCGACATCGGATACGTCACGGACGACTGGCAGGAACTGGTCGCGCACCCCGACGTCGATCTCGTCAGCGTCGTCACACCTCCTTCCACGCACATGGAAATCACGCTCGCAGCGCTCGGCCAGCGCAAGGCCGTGCTCTGCGAAAAGCCGATGGCGCTCAACGCCGGCGAGGCGGCGCGCATGGTCGAAAAGGCAAACGCCGCGGGCGTGCTTGCACTCGTCGATCACGAGCTTCGGTTTCTGAACAGCAGGCGAGTAATGCGCGGCATGTTACAGAACGGCACGATCGGCACCGTGCGTCATTGCAACTACGTCTTCAGATCGGATTACCGCGGCCTTGCCGATCGCGCGTGGGACTGGTGGTCTGACGAAGAAATGGGCGGCGGCGCGCTTGGCGCGATCGGATCGCACGTCGTGGATTCGTTCCGCTGGGTCCTGAGTACGGAAGTGACAAAAGCCCTCGGCATGTTGTCGACGCACATCCAGCAACGTCCGGACAAAAACAATGGTGGCATGCGTGAGGTCACGACTGACGACGAGGCGAAGCTGTTGTTCCGGTTCGCCGATGGACCACACACGCAGGGCGCGACAGGTGCTGCTTCGATTTCAGTGGTCGAGTCGGGCAAGTATGAAAACCGGCTCGAGGTCTACGGCACGAAGGGCGCGCTGATGGTTGAAGAAACCGGCGAGCTGTGGCTGTCGCCAGCAGGCTCGGGTGCGTGGCGCCCGGTGCAGGTTGAACAGGACCACATGGCGAAGGGTATGCGCGAGAGCAGTTGGTCGCGCGGGTTCACGGCGTTCTCGGGCGCGATTTGCGACGCGATGCGCGCGGGGAAAACGACGGTTAAAGACGCGGCAACTTTCGAAGACGGCTATCGAGTTCAGCTCGTGCTCGATGCGCTTCGTGCATCGAACGAGAGTTCGTGCTGGGTGGATATTGGCGAGTAGGCAGCTCATACGCATCGGCGTTGACACGGGCGGAACGTTTACCGATTTCGTCTTTGAAAGAGACGGTCGTCTCGAGCTTTTCAAACTTCCTTCGACACCTTCCGATCCCTCACTCGCAATTCAACAAGGGCTCAGCCGCATCTGTGCTGAAACCGGGGCGCGGCTCGATCGCGTCGAGGTGGTCCATGGCACGACTGTCGGAACGAACGCGCTGCTTCAGCGGCGCGGCGCGCGTGTCGGGCTTGTTACGACGAAGCGTTTTGAGGATGTGCTCGTGATTGGGCGCCAGGCGCGGCCGGAGCTTTACAACCTGAATGCAGTCAAGCCGCCGCCGCTTGTTGAAGATGGACTTCGGTTGGGTGTTGCGGAGCGTGTGGTTGCGTCGGGTGAAGTGATCGAGCCGCTTGATGAAGGCGATCTCGGGCGTTTGTTGCGCGTGTTGAAACGTGAACGCGTGGAGGCAGTGGCGATCTGTTTGCTCTTTTCGTTTTTGCATCCTGAGCATGAAGAGCGGATCGCTTCGGCGCTTGAATCGCTCGATGTGCCGTTGTCGATTTCGAGTCGCATTCTTCCCGAGTATCGCGAGTACGAACGGACGTCGACGGTAGTTATCAATGCATACCTGCAACCGTTGATGGGCCGTTATCTGAAACGTTTGGCGGGCACGGGCGACACGAAGCTGAATCTGCGTGTGATGCAGTCGTCGGGCGGCAGTATTTCGGCGGACGTAGCGGCTGTCGAACCGGTGCGGACGATTCTTTCTGGACCTTCGGGTGGTGTTGTCGGTGCTTTGCGGGCGGCGCGATCCGCTGGAATTCAGAACGTCATCACATTCGACATGGGCGGCACTTCAACCGACGTCGCGTTGTGCGACAGTGGCGCAATCCGCACAACGAATGAAGCCACGGTTGCAGGATTGCCAGTGGCGGTTTCCGTGATGGACATCCACACTGTCGGTGCGGGTGGCGGATCGATTGCGCGTGTCGATGAAGGTGGCTCGTTGCGTGTTGGACCAGAGTCAGCGGGCGCCGATCCCGGGCCGGCGTGTTACGGGCGATCGCTTCTGCCTACGGTGACCGATGCGCACGTTGTGCTGGGCCACTTTGGAGGCGTGGGCTTGCTCGGCGGTGAATTCAAGCTCGATGAGAAACGTTCGAGAGAAGCGTTGACGAAGCTGGCGAGTGACTTGAGTAAAGCGTCGGGCAAACGCATCAGCATGGTTGCGGCAGCGGAAGGAGTGTTGTCAGTTGCAAACACAAACATGGAACGCGCGCTGCGGCACATCTCGGTTGAACGCGGGCACGATCCTCGGCAGTTTGCACTTTTGCCGTTTGGCGGCGCCGGAGGTTTGCACGCTGTGGATCTTGCGCGTGCGCTTCGAATTCCGACGATCATCGCGCCAACCGCGCCCGGCGCGCTTTCAGCCGTGGGCGTGCTCGTGGCCGACGTGATCAAGGACCAGAGCCGCACCGTGATGTTCAGGTTGGATCGAAAGCAGACAGCAGGGCTAGGGAAAGTTTTTGCGGACATGGAGAAAGGGGCAGACGCGGTGTTGCGTGCCGAGGGTTTCTCACGCGCGCGACAACGACACGAGCGTTCCCTCGCGATGCGTTATCGTGGCCAATCATTCGAGTTGGAGATTCGGGATCTCAGTGGCGATCTCGCGGCGGAGTTTCATCGCGCCCATCGCGAGCGCTACGGCTACGCGCAGGAACACAGCGAGATCGAAATCGTCAGCGCGCGCGTTCGATCGTTCGGCCTGGTGGAAAAGCTGCCGCAAACGAAACTTAAGCGCGGCAAAACGAAATCATCACCTTTCAACGTTTACAGGCGAGAAGAACTACCGGCAGGCGCCAAATTAGTCACACCGTGCATTGTCACCGAGTACTCAGCAACAACGCTGATCGACGCGGATTGCAAAGCGCGGATCGACGACTTCGGTAACCTAATAATTGATCTGTGAAAATCCGTGTAAATCTGTGGCTAAAAAAACTTTCGATCCAACAACCCTCGAGATTTACCGCGCACTCTTCACCTCCGTGGCCGAAGAGATGGGCGTCGCGCTGCGTCGCACCGCCTTTTCACCAAACATCAAGGAGCGACGTGATTACTCGTGCGCCGTGTTCGACGCCGACGGTCGCGTGATCGCGCAGGGCGATCACATGCCAGTGCATCTCGGATCGATGCCGATGGCTGTCGCGGCTGCCCTTAACGAGATCAAACTCGCACCCGGCGACGTCGTCGCTTTGAACGATCCCTTCGCCGGCGGCACACACCTGCCTGACGTCACCCTCGTCATGCCGGTCGTCAACAAACAACGCACACTCTTCTACGTCGCCAACCGCGCACATCACGCAGACATCGGCGGCGCAACACCCGGCTCGATGGGCCTCGCAACAGACATTTATGGCGAAGGCATACGCATCCCGCCTATTCGCCTCGTGCGAAAAGGCGAGCTGGACCACGACACCATGCGTCTGTTGCTTGCAAACGTTCGTGGAAACGTCGAACGCCGCGGCGACTTCGACGCGCAGATCGGTTCGTTGAAGACCGGTTCGATGCGACTGCTCGAGATCATCGACCGCCGCGGTGAAGCCGAAGCAATCGAATACGCCTCGCAACTCATCAGCTACTCGGCGCGCCTGATGCGTCACACGATCGCGTCGATTCCCGACGGTTCATACGAAGCTGAAGACTCGCTTGACGACGACGGCATCGACGATCGTCCGGTGCACATCAGAGTTCGCATCACGATCAAAGGTGAAACTGCGTCCATCGACTTCACTGGCAGCCACCCGCAAGTCACCGGCGCGATCAACGCAGTCGAGGCGATCACGGTCTCGGCGGTGTCTTACGTGTTTCGCTGTCTCGTCGGTGGCGAAGTTCCAGCGAGTGCCGGTTTGATGGAACCGATCGAGGTGATCGCGCCCAGCGGCACCGTCGTCAACGCAAATCCACCGGCGTCAGTCGCAGGCGGAAACGTCGAAACGTCGCAACGCATCGTCGATGTTCTATTCAAAGCGTTGGCCCAGGCGTTACCGGATCGCATACCCGCGGCGAGCCAGGGCACGATGAACAACCTGACGATCGGCGGCATCGACACGCGCAACGGTCAGGAGTTTTCTTATTACGAAACCGTCGCGGGCGGCATGGGCGCGCGTCCCACGCTCGACGGAATGAACGGCGTACACACGCACATGACGAACAGTCTGAACACGCCGGCTGAAGCGCTCGAGTATGCTTACCCGTTGCGTGTGCGCGAATATCGTCTGCGGAAAGGTTCGGGTGGGCGCGGGAAGCAGCGAGGCGGCGACGGCGTCGTACGCGAGATTGAAACGCTCGTTCCGTCGCGCATGTCGTTGCTCGCCGATCGCCGGAACCGCGGATCTTACGGATTGTCAGGTGGCGCGGATGGACGGCCCGGGGTTGACACGATCATTCGTGACAACCGAAAACAACGGATTAAGGCGAAAAGCTCTCACGAACTAAAAACCGGCGATCGGATCCGCATCGAAACACCCGGCGGCGGTGGCTGGGGCTCTTAATCGGATTTTGATCTGATCCGCGTAAATCCGCGGCTTTGATCCGTGTCATCCGTGTTACGTTGTCAGCCGTCGATAAATGCCCGGTAGTCGCTCTGGTAACGAAAGCACATCGTCGATGATCGTGTACCCGATCTCACCGTATAAATCCCGCAACTCAGCCTCCGACTCTCGATCGATCGTGATGCAAAACGGCGTAATGCCTTCGTTCTTCGCCTGTCGCAAAGCCTCGCGCGTGTCTTCGCGTGCGTAACGCGCGTCGCCGTAATCGTGGTCATATGGGCGCCCGTCCGAAAGCACGATCAGCAGTCGCGTGCGTGCATCCTGCTTCGCAAGCTTTGCGGTGGCGTGACGAATCGCGGCCCCGAGTCGCGTGTTGTTCTGGTAGTTGATCCCACCGATGCGCCGCTTCACTTCATCGCCGTACTTCTCGTCGAAATCTTTCACAACATAAAACTTCACGTTGCGCCGTCCCTCGGAAGTAAAGCCGTTGATCGCATAAACATCCCCGACAGCCTCGAGCGCTTCGCTCATCAACACGAGACCTTCTTTTTCGATCTCGATGATCCGGCGTCCCGGTCGTGTGTACGGCTGAAGCGGATGGCGGCCGATCGTGCGTGCTGTCGACGACGACTGGTCCAGCAGGAACGACACCGCCACGTCGCGACGGCGGCGCAGTCGTTTCGTGTAGATCCTTTCCGACTGCTGGCCGTCCGCACGCCGATCGATCACGTAGTCGATCACTGCGTTCAGATCAAACTCCTCACCGTCGACTTCATTCGCCACGCGCGTGAGGTTCTCCGGTTTCATCAACTGAAACTGGTGACGTATCGACGAGATCACGCCCTTGTAGCGTTCCTTCGTCTGCTCGACAAAAGCACGATCGCCTTGCTTCACCCTCTTCTCGACCACACGACACCAGCCCAGCCGGTGATCGGTCAACTCGCGATCCCATTCATCGTAGTTGTAGGCCACTTCACCCTCGGCAAGGACCTGCTCCGGCGTGTCGGCTTCAGACCAAGCCTCTGCGCCCGTCAGCTCGTCCGGATCGCCCTCGGGTGAGGGGTCGTTCCACGCGTTGAAGAGTTCGCGTGCATCGCGACGTTGCGGCATCGACTGACTTTGCCGCTGCTTCATCTGTTCCGTCGCGGCGGAGTCCTCATCCGGTTCGGTTTGCTCTTCCGGAGTCTCAACCTGCTGCACAGAATCATCGACAGGCATCACGTTCTGAAACAGATCGTAAACGCGCGTAGTCGCCATCAATGTGTCGGCAACGGTTGACTGCTCGCGCGCAAGATACTCACCAACGATCGTCTCGATCTCTGAAACCACTTGCCCGTAAGCTATGCGTGCATCATCTCGCGCTCCACCGAGCATCGTGATCTGAAACAGCAGTTCGAATGGAACGAGTGAGCCCGGCATCTCGTTAATTCGTGGCCGGCTGCGGCTCAGATGTTGCCGGATCAAATCGAGGTCGCGATTCAAACCACGATACGTGCGTCGCAGCCGACGATCGATCCGACCATTCTCGAGCGTTCCAAACACGCGACGCGCAAGTTGCGCCATCGGGAAGATCTTCAAAACCTCCCGATACCCAATCTGATCCGCGTTTATCCGCGTCTTTTCGCGACCTTCCTCCTGGCTGACGTGCAGCATTTCATCCGCGGTTGCAAAAGCATCGAGCGCATCAACATTCTCTTTGCTGTATCGCGCGGTAATCGCTGCATAGGCCGCCGGCAACATTCCGCCGCGCTCGTAAGTCCCAAACTCGATCTGCCCCGCAGCATGCGCGGCCAGCACTTTGTAAAGCCTGAAATCAAGCTCGTCGTCGCCAAACTCATTCACGAGCGATGGCAGATGAATCGTGCGTCCATCGTCGATGCGCGCTTCGTCCGGCACGGCTGCGAGTGGCGCGATCTCGACCTCACGTCCGGTAAGCGCCTCGACATACAACCGGAGCAGATGCTGCACCGAGTCGAGAGCCAAACCATTGCTGCCGCTGAGCAGCGCTTCATAACTCCCGCGCGTCTCCAACGAGAAGTAACTCCGCCGCGCGCGCGTATCTGCCCGTCCCGTCGTCAATCCACGTCGCGCCCACGCTTCAAACTGCTCGATCGAAACACTACGCAACGCGCGCGAACTCGAACGAAAACACGCGAGCGCTGCTTCACCATCAATCGCTGCAATCTCTTTCGTCAGCTCCAGCACACGCCGTGAAAGCTCGACGGCGGTCGCCCGATCTGAATCTACGTTCAGCAGTCGAACAAATCCCGGACTGCTTCTCACAAACGCCACGAGACTCGCGTTCCCATGCGCAGCAACAACCCACAGCAGCTCTATCCACTCGTCAAAGACCTCAGGCGCTCGTCGCAGGATCTCGCCGCCGGCAACGAGAACATGCAGCGCCGCACCACCGCCACGTTCAAGAAACTCGTTCGCGCGCGTGAGCAGTCGCGTGGCGTCAGTCGCGGAGAGTTCGGCGAGTGCCTCAGGAATGATGGACCATGCGTCGGCGGCGATACCTCCTGCACGTGACGCGAAAGCACCAGCGAGACCCAAAGCGGCGCTGGTTAAAGCAGGATCGTTGAAGCCGCGGAGCTGGCGCCACACGTGACTGCTAACGCTGAGAAACTCCGCGCTGTGCTTTGCAGATCTCCGCGCAATCTCCGTTGCCACTTCGCATATCGACGCGAGAACGTCCACGTCCTCAATCTCGCCAACTAAAGCCGGTATCGAAGCAAGTGTCTCCCGTCCGACAGCGGTCGAGAGGACCATCTGTCGCGAGCACAACACAAAGACAGCGGCCCGAAGCTGCTGTGGAACAATGCGAAGCGGCTCGACACCTTCGGCGAAGAACGCGATCGCGGATTCGTAGTCAGCCATCGCGAGCCGCCGTCCCATCTCTCCCCACGCGCGCAATTCAGCCGCTTGCAACACGTTTGCAGCGGCAGGCGCCGCGCGGAGGAACTCGATCCCGGCGCGCAAAGATATCGACGCAATAGCGGCGCTCGTCTCGACTACCGCCGCGGCCTGGTCCAACGGCAGTCCAGCGATACTTCGTGTGAGCTCCAGAAACGACTGGCGCTCCGCGGATTGTTGCTCTTCAGACACTTAAATCACTGTGGTGACGATCTCGCGAATGCTGCGTTGCAGCTCGCGGTCGTCGGTTATCGGTGAGCACATCGCCACGTCGGCGGCATCAACTGGAGGAATGCCGAGCGCGATGAGTTGTGCGGCGTAAATCAAAAGCCGAGTCGAAACACCTTCTTCCAAACCATGCCCGCGGAGGTTGCGCACCTTCTGCCCGATCAACACCAGGTCTCGCGCCGTGCCTTCGTCAACTCCACCTTCGCGCGCAACGATCTCCGCCTCCATCTCCGGCGGCGGATAGTCAAACTCGATCGCCACAAACCGTTGCCGCGTCGACTGTTTCAAGTCCTTTAGAATCGACTGATAACCGGGGTTGTACGACACGACGAGCATGAAATCCGACGGCGCTTCGACGATCGTTCCGAGTTTCTCGATCGGCAAACGCCGGCGGTGATCGGTCAACGGGTGAATGATGACGACCGTGTCTTTGCGTGCCTCGACAACTTCGTCGAGATAGCAGATTGCACCGTTGCGAACGGCGGAGGTCAGCGGGCCGTCGTGCCAGATAGTTTCTTCACCTTCGAGCAGGAAACGTCCGACGAGGTCCGTCGACGAGAGATCTTCGTGACAGGCAACAGTGATCAACGGCCGTTCGAGCCGCCACGCCATGTGTTCAACAAAGCGCGTTTTGCCGCAGCCGGTCGGGCCCTTGAGAATGACGGGAAGTTTGGCCGAATGAGCGGCTTCAAACAGTTCTACCTCGCGAGCGACGGGCAAATAATACGGCTCGCTGGCGACACGGTAATCCTTGATTGCACTTTCTGACATGTTTGGGGCATCTTAACATTCGGTAAGAAAGTGACCAAACCGCGGTTATTTATCCGCGGACAACAAAGATTTTATGAAGATTGCAGTAGCGATGAGCGGCGGCGTGGATTCATCCGCCGCGGCGGCGATTTTGAAGGAGCAGGGGCATGAGCTGGTCGGCTTCACGATGCAGCTCTGGGATCAGCGGCGCGGGATCAATGTGGACGAAAACGGCGATCCGTTGCCTTCGCGTTGCTGCTCGCTCGACGACGTTTACGACGCGCGTCGAGTCGCCGAAGAACTCGGTTTTCCGTTTTACGTCCTCAACCTCGAGCGCGATTTCGAGCGCGACGTCGTGCAGCCGTTCGTCACGAGTTATCTCAACGGCGAGACTCCGATTCCATGCGTTTCGTGCAACAGTCGTTTGAAGTTTGCTTCACTCGATCGACTCGCGTTGAGTTTGGGATGTGAGAAAGTCGCCACGGGTCATTACGCGCGCGTCGAGTTTGACGCGGTTACTAATCGTTACAAACTGCTGCGCGGCAGGAACGAACAGAAAGACCAGTCGTACTTTCTCTGGGAACTGACGCAGGCACAGTTATCACGCGCGTTGTTTCCGCTCGGCGAGATGTCGAAGCCCGAGGCACGCGACGCAGCACGGCAACATGGCCTCGCCGGCGTTTCCGAAAAGAAAGAATCGCAGGAGATCTGTTTCGTGCCTGACGGGAACTACGCAGGTTTCATCGATCGTTATCTCGAAGCGGAGAACGAAACGGAACGTCTGCCTGGTTCTGGGGACATCGTCGACAGCAATGGACGCGTGATCGGAAAGCATGAAGGCATTCATCGCTACACGGTCGGACAGCGTCGCGGCATCGGCATCTCTGATGCACGACCGTTGTACGTGCTCTCAGTCGATCCAAAGTTGAATCGCGTGACGGTTGGTTCGTCTGAAGAGTTGTCGAGCAGCGAGTTTACGGCTGCTGGTGTCAACTGGATCACGTTCGACAATCCCACTGAGCCTGTGCGCGCGGAGGTCCGAGTCCGCTATCGCCACACGGCCGCGCCGGCAACAATTACTCCCCGCGCCGACTCGCGCGCGCATATAATCTTTGACGAGCCTCAACGGGCCATCACACCTGGGCAAGCCACAGTTTTTTACCGCGGTGATGAGGTCGTCGGCGGTGGTTGGATCGTCAGGAGTTTGTAAACCTTTTCCCGCATCCCTGCGTACTCACAGTTGGAAGAAACCCTATTAAATTGAGGAATTTACGATGTCAGGTACAAGAAAAGTCATTTTAATAATTTTCGGGGTTGTAGGCGGCTTTCTAATTGTCGCACTCCTCGGCGTGCTGCTGCTCTGGGCAGCGCTGCGCACGAGCGAGCCGGCCATTCGCGACAACAGTGTGCTCACGCTTCGTGTGGCGGGCACGCTGCCAGACTACAGTCCGGACGATCCTTTTAAGAAATTTTTTGGCGGACCAGATCAGTCGCTGACGGGCCTCGTGACGCAGTTCAAGAAGGCCAAGGTCGACAGGCGAATCAAAGCCGTGCTGCTTGATGTCAACATGTCAGGCGTCGGTTGGGGCAAGGCTGAAGAGATTCGCGACGCGATCGCCGACTTCCGCACGTCCGGCAAACCCGTCTACGCATTCATCGAACTCGGATTGAACAAGGAGTATTACATCGCAACTGCGTGCGACAAGATCATCGTTCCGCCTCCAGGCGAGTTGTTCATCAACGGACTCGCGGCAGACGTGATGTTTTTCCGAGGTTCGCTGGACAAGCTCGGCATCTATCCTGACATCTACCAGATCGGGAAGTACAAGAGTGTGGGAAACACGTTCACGCAGAAGGAGATGACTGAAGCTCATCGCGAGTACGTGAACGAGATGCTCGACGATCTCTTCAAACATTACATCAACGGGATCGCGCAGGGGCGTGGCAAGAGCACTGAGGAAGTGCGCGCGCTGATCGACAATGCCCCTTACAACGCCGAACAGGCGAAGAATGCAGGCTTGATCGATGATGCTCTTTACCGCGACCAGCTCGAACAGCAGCTCAAGAAGCTGTTGGGCCAGAAAGAGAATGAGCCGCTGATTGCTGTACGTAGTGCGGATTACAAAGACGTCTCGCCTGAGTCGCTCGGATTGAACAAGGGCGAGCGCATTGCCGTGATCTATGCGAGTGGTGAGATCGGTTCAGGCAGTTCGCAAAACAGTCCTTCGGGCGATCAGTCAATTGGTTCCGACACGGTCGCGAAGGCGCTCAACGATGCGGCCGCGGACAAGACCATCAAGGCCATCGTATTGCGCGTCGATAGTCCCGGCGGTTCGGGACTCGCTTCCGACGTCATCTGGCGCGCGGTGGAAATGGCGAATCAGAAGAAGCCGGTGGTGGTGTCGATGAGCGATGTGGCGGCGTCGGGCGGTTACTACATCTCGGCGGCTGCATCAAAGATCGTGGCTCAACCTTCGACGATCACCGGATCGATCGGCGTCGTTGCGGGTAAGCCTGTGATGCGCGGGTTTTACGACTGGCTCGGTATCTCCAACGAGTATGTGTTGCGCGGGAAGAACGCGGGCATGTTTCGTGAGACTGAGAAGTTTTCTGACGACGAACGCGCGAAGTTTGAAGAGTGGATCAAGACCACTTATTACCGCGACTTTGTGCCGAAGGTAGCTAAGGGCCGCAACAAGGACGTGCAGGCGGTCGATGCGGTTGGGCAGGGACGCGTATGGACTGGAGCGCAGGCGAAAGATCACGGGCTGGTGGATGAGTTTGGTGGACTCGACAAGGCTATCGACATTGCGAAACAGCTTGCGAAGATTCCGGCGGAGAAGGGTGTCGAACGCGTGATACTTCCTTACCCGACGACGTTCCTGCAGGAACTGTTCAGTGGCGGTAGCGAGAACTCAAACACGCAGCTCGAGCAGCAGCGTGCGGTTTATGCGACGTTGCCGGAAGACGCGCGCCGGGCGTTGAAGTTTATGGCGATGATGGATCGGATGAAGAATGGCGAGTCGATGCTCTTGATGCCCTTTGACATTCGCATTAAGTGAAGACGGTTTGACAGGATTACAGGATTTTCAAGATTTACACGATTACATCATGTTAATCGTGCCAATCCTGTAATCCTGTCCAGTCCAACGTAAGGCCTGAGCGCTTCAGGGATAATCACAGATCCGTCTTCCTGCTGATAGTTTTCGAGAATCGCTATCCACGTGCGGCCAACCGCGAGACCCGAGCCGTTCAGAGTGTGAACATACTCCGGTTTCGATCCACCACTTCTTCGAAAACGAATCTGCGCGCGGCGTGCCTGAAACGCTTCGCAGTTTGAGCAGGAAGAGATCTCGCGAAACGTATTCTGCGACGGCAACCACACTTCGATGTCGTAAGTCTTCGCAGCTCCAAACCCCAGATCGCCAGTCGAAAGCGTCACGACCCGGTAGTGAAGGCCGAGCTTCTGCAAAATCGTCTCCGCGTTTCGCGTCAACGATTCAAGCTCTTCGTAAGAGTTCTCCGGTAACGCATACTTCACCAGTTCCACCTTCTCGAACTGATGCTGCCTGATGATGCCGCGTGTGTCGCGCCCGTAACTTCCCGCCTCGGAACGAAAACTCGGCGAGTATGCCGCCCATCTGATCGGCAGTTGCGAAGCATCGAGGATCTCTTCGCGATGATAGTTCGTCACCGGCACTTCGGCTGTCGGAACAAGAAACAGATCGCGCGGATCGTCCAGCTTAAATAAGTCAGCTTCAAACTTCGGCAACTGTGCAGTCCCAAAAAGCGAGGCACGATTGACGATGAACGGCGGCAGTGTTTCGAGGTAGCCGTGCTCGCGTGTGTGAACGTCGAGCATGAAGTTGATCAACGCACGTTCGAGACGTGCGCCCGCGCCGTTCAGAATCGCGAAGCGTGCGGCGGCGATCTTCGTAGCACGTTCGAGATCGAGAATGCCGAGCGCCGTGCCGAGATCGACGTGGTCCTTCGGCTCGAAAGAAAATTCCGGTCGCGTGCCCCAGCGACGCACTTCAGTATTCGCCGACTCGTCTTCGCCGCGTGGAACGCTTTCGTGAGGGATGTTTGGAAGGGTGGACAGTAGCTCGTGCATGCGTGCTTCGGTTTGCGCGCGCAGTTGATCGAGCTCTGCGATCCGGTCCTTCAACCCTGCAACTTCAGCACGGCGTGCTTCGGCCTCCTCTTTCTTACCTTCTTTCATCAACCCGCCGATTTCACGGCTCGACGCGTTGCGTTGGGCGTTGAGTTGGTCCGACTCTGCGATAGTGCGACGTCGTTCTTCGTCGGCGCGTGTGAAATCGTCGAGCGCTGTTGTATCGGCGCGTCGCGCCTGGAGCGCTTCGCGTACTTTGTCGATGTTCTCTCGAACGTAGTTGAGATCGAGCATTGGCCTGTTCCGCTGAGATATGTTAAAGAAAAGGCCACGCTAGCCGAGACTTCGTTGTAGTGTCAAGAAAGGAAACTGATTTGTCTGATCAGAAAATGTTTGCCGGGCGTGTGGGGATCGTGACCGGTGGCACGCGCGGCATCGGACGGGCCATCACGCTCGAACTCGCAAGGCGCGGTGCCGACGTGGCCTTCAATTACGCGCAGAGCGCCGAGGCTGCTGAGAATTTGAAATCGGAGCTCGAGTCGATGGGAGTGCGTGCGCTTGCTGTGCAATGCGACGTTGCAAACACTGAAGCCGCGGCCGAGATGGTGAAGCAGGTCAAAGACGCTTTCGGCCGCATCGACTTCCTCATCAACAACGCGGGCATCACGCGCGATAACCTGATCCTGCGCATGAAAGAAGACGATTGGGACCAGGTGATCGACACAAACCTCAAAGGCGCATGGAACTTCGCGAAGGCCGCGTTGCGTGTGATGTTGCGACAGGACACGGGCGGTTCGGTTCTCAATATCTCTTCGATTAGCGGTGAAGTCGGGATGCCGGGACAGTCGAATTACTCGGCGTCGAAGGCCGGCATGGTGGGTTTGACAAAGGCCCTGGCGAAGGAAGTTGCGAGTCGCAAGGTCACGGTCAATGCGCTGGCGCTCGGGATGGTGGCGACTGACATGGCAGGGAAGTTGGACGACACTTACCAGGAGAAGATTCGCGAGCAGATTCCGCTTGGACGTTTTGCGGAGCCTGATGAAGTGGCACGCATCGCGGCGTTCCTGTTGTCAGATGATGCACGTTACATCACCGGGCAGGTGATTCAGGTTGATGGTGGGTTGGCAATTTAGGCCGCGGATGCCGCGGATTGTAAAACCCGATTATTTAATCGCTTTGACGTTATCGGGTTTGGCGAAGAGAGTGTCGGCCAGGGACTGGTTGTATTGGATTGACTCGTAGTTGATCCGCGTGGTCTGTTTGTCGTTGATGTAGTGGTCGATAATCCATGGCGCGTTAACGCCGTCGATCTGCATGAACCTCATCACCCGATCTTCTTCAGTCACTTCAACCTGGTCGCCCGTGTCGGGATCTTTTCGAGTACGTTTGTAGGTGATCTTCGCGGGTAAATTGTCGCGCGCACCAAACTCATACTCGATCCAGTAGCCATCGGGATACGTCAGTCGAATGGCTTCGTTGCGTTTCGCGAGACCAGCTTCACGCCGGCCCACGTAAGTGACTTTCCCGCCTTCTTTCTTCCACCAGCCACGCAGAAGGTTCTCGATGCTCGTGCGCATCGCCTGCTTGAAGTTCTCAACCTGCGCCGGAGTTTGATCCGAAATTTTCTTTACCGCACCGTCAAACAACCAGCCCGTGTCGCCATTGTTGGTTTGAATGGTCTTGATTCCCGCGCCGATAAACTCCGTGCGCTCGCGATCCGGATAGACGATGTAGTCGAGAAACTTCGCCGGGATCTGCGACATACCGTCACGATACGACGTGTAAAAACCTTTGCCGACGACTGTCTGGATGTTGAGATACTTCGAGCCGCCCATCGCCTCGACGGCGCGGTCGATGATCTCCTGGGATTTCTGGTCGGCAGATGATTGAGGAGCCTGGGATAAAACGAGGGATAAAAGTAACAGGAGGATCATTTGGACAGGATTACAGGATTAGCAGGATTAACAAGATACGTGTAAATCCTCGCATCCTGAAAATCCTGCAATCCTGGCAAACTAATTAAATTCAGGCTTGGAGCCGCCGTTGGGTTTCACGACGACCTCACCATTCTCGACGTCGACTTTGAAACTCGACGCCGTCTTCCACAAACCAGTGATCGGCAGCTTCACCTTCTCGTCGATGTGTCGCTTCAGGAAACGCGCACCGTACGCCGTGCTGTAACCAGCCTCGGTCAGTGAGTTAACTGCTGCATCAGTGATGTCAACCAACTTGCCTTGGCGCTCCATCTGCCGGCGAAGTTTTTCGAGATACAGCCTTGCAATCTGGCGAACCTCGTCCATCGTCAGCGGCGAGAACACGACAATCTCGTCGATGCGGTTGCGAAACTCCGGCGAGAACCTCTGCTCCGCAGCCTTCATCACTTCGTTCTTCACGCCTCGGAAGTCGGCAGCCGTCTTGGTGCCGAAGCCCAACGGCTTCTCAAACTTCTTGAAGCTATCAGAACCCAGGTTCGACGTCATGATGATGATCGCGTCCGAAAGGTAAACCTTCTTGCCGCGTCCATCCGTGAGCCAACCTTCGTCAAACGCCTGAAGGAAGAGGTTCATCAAGTAGGGCGAAGCCTTCTCGACCTCATCCAGCAGCAACACCGTGTACGGATTCTCGCGCAGTTGCTCAGTCAGGATTCCGCCTCGCTCTGAACCAACTATGCCGCGAGGCATACCGATCAACTTTTCGATACTGACTGTACCATCGCTGTACTCTGACATGTCGATGCGAATCATTTTCTCTTCGTCACCAAACATGAACTCAGCGACAGCCTTCGCCAGCTCGGTTTTACCAACGCCTGTTGGACCAAGGAACAGCAGCACTCCGTCGGGTTTGTAGTGCGACTCTTTCAACGGGCCTTTGTTTAGACGCAGCCGTTGCGCGACTGCCTTAATTGCATCCTTCTGTCCGATTACGCGTCGCCCAAGCATCGCTTCGACTGTCGCAAAGCGATCGGTCGTATCGCGGAAGATCATGTCGCGCGGAATACGTGATTCCTGCGAGATCACGTCGATGACGTGTTCTGGTTGGACCACCATCTTCTGCGGTTCATTGATCTCAACCTTCACTGCCGCCGTGTCGAGCCAGCCAATGGCTTTGTCAGGCAGGTGAAGATTGCGGATGTACTTCGGCGCCATCTCGAGCGCCGTGTTAATCGCGTCGTCCGAGATCTTGACCGAGTAGTTTTTCTCCAGCCGTGGACGCAGTCCCAGCAGGATCTCTCGTGTTTCGTTAATCGAAGGCTCGACGACTTTAACCATGCGGAAGCGGCGTGCGAGTGCTTCGTCGTCGGCGATGTATTCCTTGTACTCGGAAATCGTCGTCGCGCCGATAATGCGCATTTCGCCACGCGCCAGGGCAGACTTGAACATGTTCGCTGCGTCTGACGACGTACCGAGAGCTGCGCCTGCGCCGATGATCGTGTGAGCTTCGTCGATGAAAAGAATCAGGTTGTCGCGTTCTTTGACTTCGTCGATGATCCCTTTGATTCGTTCTTCAAACATGCCGCGCAGCATTGTGCCCGCGACGATGCCGCCCATTTGCAGTTGAACGATATGAGACGAACGAAGTCGTGCCGGAACTTTCTCGGGTTCCAACTCGATCAAACGCGCGAGTCCCTCAATCACCGCAGTCTTGCCAACACCTGGTTCACCAACCAGCATGGGCGAGTTTGCACGCTCGCGATGGCAGAGAATCTCGATGATCTGCTGGATCTCTTTTTCACGTCCGATGGTAGGAGGAATCTTGTCCGCTCGAGCCAGCCGGTTCAATGAAACGCCGAAGTGTTTCAGATAAGGCGGTAGCTCAAACTTCTTCCGATTCTGTTCCTCTTCCTGTTCGCGTTTTTGTACTTGAGCGCGTACGTTTTCCACAACTGCTTCAGGGCTTGCGCCCATGCCTCTCAAAACATCGATAAAGAGACTATCGTGATTGCTTAACGCTTCAAAAATGTCTGTTGCTTCAATTGTTTTCCGACCCTGGGTCTTGGCCCGCTCCATCGCGCGCCTGAACAGGTCGGTTGTATCAGGGCCGATTCGAAATCCTTTTCCGACATGTTGCTGCCGGCTGCTGCTGAGGCGTTTTTCGATCGCCATCTTGACCACGATTGGATCGAGCGATAGCTCGCGCATCGCGGAGTTGAACATGTCAGGCTCCTCAACAGTCAATGCCTGAAGAATGTGCTCCACCGATACGAAGTTCTGGTCGCGACGGCGTGATTCGTTCAGCGCGTGTTCAAGGATACGCTGGCCGCTATCGCCAAATCTGTCTTTGTATGCACCTAAATCAACCATATCTTATTTTTGACCGTCACATTTCCGTCGTGACGATGCTCTCAACTTTCAAACAACTCGCCTCAATCCAAGTTGTGGCCACTTGGATGTCCAGAGCATAAGCGCCGTTGCGTTTCAATGCAATAACAATCCAAGCGGTCGTTTGCCTGCAATTTTCTTGCCGAAAACTTGGAGTGCGACTGCCCGCCGTCGCTTTGTACGGTTGCGCGCGCGCGCGCATGATTAAAACGACGTCAGGCCGCCGCACTCCAAAGGTGGCGTCCAGTTCTATTTAGTAATCGTAATCGTCTCCTCCCGGGGCGGGTGGTCCGCCTTTCTTTGGTTCAGGTAATTCTGTTACAGCGGCGTCAGTCGTCAGCAGCAATCCGGAGATCGATGCAGCGTTTTGCAACGCAGTTCGCACAACCTTCGTCGGATCGATGATTCCCGCCGCGGCGAGATCTTCAAACTCGCCGGTGACCGCATTGTAACCTCTGTTTCCCTTCAACTTTTCCACTTCACCAACAACGACAGCGCCTTCGATTCCCGCGTTTTCTGCAATTCGCCGGATCGGCTCCTGCAATGCGCGCTGAACTATCTTCACACCCGTACGAACGTCCGGATCGTCGGCCTCGTGGTTATCCAGGATCTTTGACGCACGCAGAAGCGCGACACCGCCGCCGACCACGATTCCTTCCTGCGCCGCTGCTTTCGTCGCGTTGAGCGCATCTTCGACGCGCATCTTGATCTCTTTCATCGCGGTTTCAGTCGGTGCGCCAACTCTGACTACGGCCACACCGCCCGCGAGTTTCGCAAGACGCTCCTGAAGTTTCTCCCGATCGTAGTCAGACGTTGTCTCTTCAATCTGACGTCGAATCGTTGCCACTCGTCCCTGGACGGCGCGGCTGTCGCCACCGCCTTCGACGATCGTCGTCGTTTCTTTATCGACGATTACTCGTTTGGCGGTTCCGAGATCCTGTAGAGTCACGTTCTCGAGTTTGATTCCGAGATCTTCAGTGATGACTTTTCCGCCGGTCAGGATCGCCAGGTCTTCGAGTATTGCTTTTCGCCGGTCGCCAAACGCCGGAGCTTTCACTGCGCAAACCTTGATCGTGCCGCGCAATCGATTTACAACAAGCGTTGCGAGTGCATCGCCTTCGATGTCTTCAGAGATGATGAGCAACGCGCGTCCGGCGCCTGCGGTCTGTTCGAGCAACGGCAGCAGATCACGCATCGCGGAAATTTTCTTCTCGTAAAGCAGGATGTACGGCTCGTCGAGAATTGCTTCCATGCGATCCGTGTTGGTCACGAAGTAGGGCGACGCATAACCACGATCGAATTGCATTCCCTCGACGAGGTCGAGCTCCGTGTCCAATGTCTTCGACTCTTCAACCGTGACGACTCCATCTTTACCGACTTTGTCCATCGCTTCAGAGATCAACTCGCCGATCTTTCGATCGTTGTTGGCTGAAACTGTCGCGACGTTCGTCAACTCTTCCTTGCTCTTGATCTTCTTCGACATGCGTTGCAACTCAGCAACCACCTGCTCAGTGGCCATCTGAATTCCACGCTGCAACGACATCGGATTCGCACCAGCGGCGACGTTCTTTACGCCTTCACGAAAGATTGCCTGCGCGAGAACTGTGGCGGTGGTGGTACCGTCGCCGGCTTTGTCGTTTGTTTTGACGGCGACCTCGCGAACCATCTGCGCGCCCATATTTTCATACTTGTTCTTCAGCTCAATCTCTTTGGCCACGGTGACGCCGTCTTTGGTGATAACGGGCGAGCCAAACTTCTTCCCCAGAACAACGTTTCTACCGCGCGGTCCGAGCGTCACGCGCACCGCATTCGCGAGTACGTCCACACCTTGAAGCATCGCGTTGCGTGCTTCTTCTCTGAATTTCAATTCTTTTGCCGGCACTCTTATGTGTCTCCTTGTTAGTTGCGAATCTTACTGCTCTGAGGCTTGTCGGGCCTGCCCGGCAGCGCGACCGACTTTCACACGTGCCGGACGCAGCAACCGATCACCCATGCGAAAACCGCGACTATATTCCTGAATCACTTTTCCGTCCATCTCGCCGTCTGTTTCTTGCGTATCGACGGCTTCATGCAGCTCCGGATTGAACTCTTCACCGACAGCCGCAACGGGCTCAACGCCCGCGCTCGTCAATGCTGATTGAAAACTGGTCGCAATGCTGCGAATACCGTCCAGCAACGATTCGCGTGACGTGTTTTCGCCGACAGCATCGATGGCGCGGTTGAGATCGTCCATCACCGGCAGTAACGCCGAGATGAAGTTTGCTTTCTCAGTCGCGGATCTTTCATCCGCCGCACGATTCAAACGCTGCCTGGTTTCGTCAGTCTCGCGTTGTAGTTGCTGCCGCAACTGATCAAAACGCGACTGGACTTCCTGTACTTGTCTCTCGGCGGCTTTCGTCCGCGCTTCGAGCTCTTCGACGTAGGTCGGTTTCAGGTTTGGTTTCTCTGCTTCTTCGTTCACGCGTTCAGCGCCGCTTTCGTCCAGATAGACACGCCGCCGATCCGTCACGCGAACTTCATTTTCATTCTCAGCCATAATTCCCCCGTGCCCTATCCGTGATTTTCTCCGCGCAAATCCGCGGCTACGTGATCTTGATATCAATCTTCTTCGCTTTTTGCTCGGTGCGTTTCGGCAGACGGATCTGCAAAACACCATCCTTGTACTCAGCCGCGATCTTCCCCTGTTCGACCGATGCCGGAACACTGAACGTCCGCAGGAATTTTCCACGCGGTCTTTCAGCACGATGTTGCTTCGGTGCGTCAATCGCTCGCGTGCCTTTCACGAGCAGGCGGTTCTCGTCGACGTCGATCTCCAACGCTTGTCGATCGATACCGGGCAGGTCCATCGCGATCAAATAACCCGATTCCGTTTCGTAAATGTCGGCAGCCGGGGTCCAGTCGGCCCGCTCGAATTCATCCCCGGCGCTTGCATCCTGGCGACTACGTCGTTGCGTCGCGTCTTCAAAAAGCCTGTTCATCCGATCCTGCAACACCACCAGGTCCTGGAGCGGATTCCACTGTTGTGACATGGTTCATTCTCCCAGATGTTCATTACGCGGTTGCAAATGCCGCGTCGGTCTTAAACTCCATCGCGTCGCCATTCGCCGACACTCGCACTGTTTGTCCCGGCAGGATCTGTCCCTGCAGCAGTTTGACCGCGAGTGGATTCTGAATCAGCGACTGTATCGCACGCTTCAAAGGACGCGCACCGTAACTCGGATCGTATCCTTCACGCATCAGTAGGTCCTTCGCCGAAGGTTCGAGCACGAGTGAAACGTTCCGGTCCTTCAACATCGTGATCAACCGCTCGAGCTGCACCTCGATGATCTTGCCGATCTGATCGCGTGAGAGCTGGTGGAAGATCACAACGTCGTCGATGCGGTTCAGAAACTCCGGTTTGAAATTCAGTCGCAGTTCCTGAAGCACCGCTTCGCGCACCTGTTTCTCGTCGCCTTCAGCCGCCTGTATCTCGCGCGAGCCGAGGTTCGAAGTCATGATCAGAACAGTGTTCTTGAAATCGACTGTTCGACCTTTTGAATCCGTCAGCCGTCCGTCGTCGAGTATCTGAAGCAGCACGTTGAAAACATCAGGGTGCGCTTTCTCGATCTCGTCGAAGAGGACCACTGCATACGGCCGCCGTCTGACAGCTTCCGTGAGCTGTCCACCTTCGTCGTAGCCGACGTATCCCGGCGGCGCTCCGATCATGCGCGCGACGGCGTGCTTCTCCATGTACTCCGACATATCGAGTCGGACCATCGCACGCTCGTCGTCAAACATAAACTCCGCGAGTGCGCGAGCTGTTTCGGTTTTACCGACGCCCGTTGGTCCAAGAAAAATGAAAGAACCGATCGGGCGATTCGGATCCTGCAATCCCGCACGTGCGCGCCTCACAGCATTTGCGACCGCGGCCAGTGCTTCCTCCTGGCCCACGACGCGCACTCCAAGACGCTCTTCCATCGTGACGAGTTTCTGCATCTCGCCTTCGAGCATTCTCGTGACCGGAATGCCGGTCCATTTGGCCACGATCTGCGCGACGTCCTCTTCGTCAACTTCCTCTTTCAGCATGACGCCGTCCTGCTGAAATCCGGCGAGCTTGTCCTGTTCTTCTCTTAGTTTGCGCTCGAGTTCGGGAATCCGGCCGTACTGGATCTCAGAAGCACGCGCGAGGTCGCCGGCGTTCCGGGCCTGATCGAGTTGCAGCCGGAGCTGCTCGAGTTCGGCCTTCGCCTTGCGCATGTGCTCGATTGCCTCTTTCTCTGACTGCCACTTGGCCTTCATGCCCGAAGACGTTTCCTTCAGGTCGGCAATGCGCTGCTCGATCTCCTTCAAACGCGCTTTCGACTTCTCGTCTTCTTCACGTTGCAATGCCTGGCGCTCGATCTCGAGCTGGATGATCTCGCGTTCCAGTTGATCGATCTCCTGCGGCAGTGAATCGATCTCAATGCGCAGGCGTGAAGCCGCCTCGTCGATGAGGTCGATTGCCTTGTCGGGCAGGAAACGATCAGTGATGTAACGATTTGAAAGCGTCGCAGCGGCTACGATGGCCGAGTCTTTGATACGAACGCCGTGATGGACCTCGTAACGCTCTTTCAAGCCACGCAGGATGGCGATCGTGTCTTCCACTGTCGGTTCGCCGATGTAGACCTGCTGGAAACGACGTTCGAGTGCCGCATCTTTCTCGATGTGCTTCTTGTATTCGTTGAGCGTGGTTGCGCCCACACACCGGAGCTCGCCACGAGCGAGCGCCGGCTTCAACATGTTCGAAGCGTCGATCGCGCCCTCTGCAGCGCCTGCGCCGACGAGTGTGTGAAGCTCGTCGATAAAGAGAATGATTTGACCCTGCGCGTTTTCGATCTCTTTGAGAACTGCTTTGAGACGATCCTCAAACTCGCCGCGATACTTGGCGCCGGCGAGCATCGCACCGAGATCGAGTGCGACGAGACGTTTGTTGCGCAGAGTTTCAGGCACGTCGCCCGACACGATGCGCTGGGCCAGGCCCTCGACGATTGCCGTCTTACCAACGCCGGGCTCGCCGATCAGGACCGGATTGTTTTTAGTCCTGCGTGAAAGAACCTGGATCGTGCGACGAATCTCGTCGTCACGGCCGATGACGGGATCGAGTTTTCCCTTGCGAGCCTGTTCGGTCAGATCCCGAGCGTATTTCGAAAGCGCCTGGTAGTTCTGTTCGGCGTTCTGGTCGGTGATGCGTGAACCGCCGCGCATCTGCTCGATGACTTTGAGCAGATCGTCGCGCGTGGTTCCGTGCTGGCGAAGGATCTTACCTGCCTCGCCGTCTTTCTCCTCGATGATCGCAATGAGCAGGTGCTCAGTCGAAATGAACTCGTCCTTCATCTGGTCCGCTTGCTTTTGCGAAGCAGTGAAGATCTGGCTCAAGCGCGGGCTGAAATACTGTTGACCGCCCTGCACGCGCGGAAAACGCGCAACCGCCGCCTGCACGTCGTTGAGAACGACCGCGACGTTTGCTCCGAGCTTTCCGAGAACAGGTCTGACGATACCTTCCGGCTGTTCGAGCATCGCGATGAGCAAATGCTCCGGCTCGACCTGCTGGTTCTGGTTTCTTTCGGCCAGCTCAATTGCTGATTGAATTGCTTCCTGACCCCTTAGGGTGAACTTATCTAAACGCATGGTGCTGAAAATCTAATTGCCGGTCTAAAAGAGTCGAACGGGCTCGCATCGTATCCCAAACTACGACGAGCCCGCTCGCACTAAACCGATCCATTAAAGCCGATTATCGCCCGCCAGACGCTTCCCTGGCTTTTTTGGTTTCGGCGGAAGTTTCGATTGCCTTTTGCGAGGTGCCGGCGTCAGATCCCATGATCTGAATGCGACGGGCCTTGACCTCTTCACGCTTCGGCAACGTCACACGCAGCACGCCGTTGTTGTATTCAGCGGTCGCTCCTTCAGCGGAGACTGTCTGCGGCAAAGTGAAAGACCGAGTGAAAGCGCCATACGAGCGCTCGACGCGATGGTAGTTATCAGTTTCGTCCGTCTTTTCAAACTTTCGCTCTCCGCGAAGGGTGATGACGTTGTTTTCGATCGAGAGGTCGAAGTCTTCCTGTTTCATTCCAGGGAGTTCGGCCTCGAGGACAATCTGGTCCTTGTTCTCGTAGATGTCGACGCTGGGCGCCCAGGCGCCGCGGCCAATGCCCTCATCACCGAAGGCACGGGTAAGATTGGTCGAGAACAAGCGGTTGACTTCTTCCTGTAGAGTCCGCAGATCGCGGAACGGGTCGTAACGAACAACAGTCATGACTCTCTCCTCCTTCTATTCCTTGCTTTATTCCTATGACCCAGCCTCTGTATCAGGTATTAGCTAGCTGAGCGTGACGGCATAATAAAGGTTGAGTGCGAGCTTGTCAAGTCTGTGTTGAGAGAATTTTAGCCGCGGATTTACGCGAATGAACGCGGATTAAGTCTTATCTGTGTTCATTCGCGTAAATCTGCGGCTTTTATTGATGAAGACCAAAGAAGCGTTTGATTGCGGAGAGGATCCCGGCCGACGACTCGGCATTTGGGCTTTGGGAGTCGTGATGAGAGGCGAGACCCTGGCGGCGTTCCGCCATGACAAAGCTTAGAGACTCAACAAGATCCGGGTTCGTATCGAAGATCTTCTTCATTGCCGCGTGCCCAATCTCGAGCACTTCGGTCTCCTCCAGCGCGAGCACGTTCGCCGTCCGGGGCTCTCCTGTAAATAAGGCCATCTCGCCAAAGAAGTCGCCTTCGTTGAGCGTGGCCACCGTCCTCGCCCGGCCATTTTCGCTGACCTGGACCTTTACCCGTCCTTTATGTACTACAAACATCGACGATCCCGGTTCACCTGCCCGGATGACCGTCTCGCCCGGCGCGAACACGTGACTGACCGCCGCGTGCGCGAGCATCGATGTCTCCTCGGCCGAGAGGGGCGCGAAGATATCCACTGCCGACAGTCGCTCGGCGATTGCCCCGCCATCGCCGTCTCGCATCGCGGTACCCAGCCGCCGTTCGATATGAAGCGTGCGAGTGGGAAACGCGAAGTTGATCCCGGCGCGGCGGAAGGCGTACCAGATCCTCTGCCGAACGAGGGCGTCGGTGTCGTTATATTTCGCGTAGTCCTCGGGCCAGTACTTCACTTCGTAGTCGATGCCGTTGTCGCCGAGGTTTCGGATCCTGACGATCGGCGTGATTCTCTCCGAGACGTTGTCAGCCTCGCGCACCGCCTCACGAACGACGTGGATCGTCTTGGCGGGCGAATCGGTGTAGAGCGTATTAAAGAAGACTAACCGCGCGTTGAGATTTCCTCGCGGAAAAACCTCGATGGCTTCTTTTGCGGCGGTGCTGTTCGCGATGAGCACCACGTGATTCGTGAACGTGCGGATCTTTATCGCTCGCCAGCTAATCTCCTCGACGACACCCGTATGACGTTGAGCGCCTACAGCGATGACGTCGCCGACCTGAAACGGACGGTCGGCCTGCAAGGAAATCCCGGCGAAGAAGTTTCCAAGCGTGTCCTGAAGTGCGAGTCCGAGGATCACGCCGAAGATGGCGGAGGTTGTAAACAGCGCGCCGAGGTTCACGCTGGGAAACAGCAGGGTGAATGCGATCAGAAAGACGATCGTAAATACGACGATCGTGAAGATGTTGCGAATGAGCGTCGGGGCGTCGATTCGCTTGAGACGAAACGCGAGCCCGAAGACCAGTGAATTGAGAGCGCGAACGCAGAGATAGCCGAGAAAACCGACGAGGATCAGTTTTACTGCTGATACGATCGTTCCCGCGGAAGGCGAAGGCGTCGCGCCCATCCTGCTTGCGAGCAGCGCTTCGATGTCCGCCGCAAAGGACCAGAACAGGTACGTGGCCAGCAATGCTATTGCCGACACCACGAGGAAGAGAATGCTTTTGTTAGTGAAACGGGGACGACTCACCGGGGCACTTTTATCACCAAATCAGTTAGCGAAAAAGCTCAAAAGCGAAATACTAATCAGAGCCGATCAGCTTTGGAAAGAGCGTAATCAGTATAAACAGCAATGACAAGATCGTAACGAGGATTGCCGTCAGCCAGGCGGCAATATTATAGAGCCGCCCATTGACGTGAGCGCCCATCAGTTCGCGATTGTTTACCAGCCGCAGGACTGCGAAAAGAACGATCGGCAGCAGCAGCCCGTTGATGACCTGCGTCACGAGCAACACGCGAAACAGTGGCAGGTTGGGAACGATCGCGATAGCCGCGCCGACTGCCACGAGAAAAGTAAACACACCAAGGAAGATTGGCGCTTCTCGAAAACTCCGCGAAACACCTTTCTCGAAACCGAGTGCTTCGCTGATCGAGTAAGCAGTCGCTAAAGGCAAAACTCCAGCCGCTAGCATTGACGCTCCAAATAGTCCTAATCCGAAAAGTGTTTCCGCATATCTGCCTGCGAGAGGACGGAGTGCCTGGGCGGCTTCGTCCGCGGTCGAGATCTGTATGCCTTCTTTATGAAGAGTCGCGGCGGTTGAGACGATAATGAAGAAGACGATGAGTATGGCAAAGACGGTGCCCACCCACACGTCAGTCTTTGTTTTCGAGTAATCGTCGGGCGTGACGCCTTTCTCGACTACCGATGATTGAACGTACACCTGCATGTACGGCGAGATCGTGGTTCCGACGACCGCGACGAGTGTAAATAGAAATGCATACTCGAGTTTGAACTCAGGCCGTACCACGCCGACGGCAACTGCGCTCCAGTCAGGTCGAGACAGAAACGCCGAAACGATGTAACCGAGAAACACGAGCGACATTAATAGAAAGGCGCGCTCGACTCGCTTGTAAGAACCTTTCACCACAAGCGTCCAAACCAGAATCGCCGCAAACGGCACAGAGATGTAACGCGACACATTGAAAAGCTCAGTCGCTGCGGCGATGCCGACAAACTCTGAAACAGTCACGCCGGCATTCGCAACCAACAGCGAGAGCATGATCAAAGCCGTCCAGCGCACACCGAAGTGTTCGCGGATCAGATCTGCAAGACCTTTGCCGGTGACGGCGCCCATGCGGGCGCACATCTCCTGGACGATGCCGAGACTGATTGCGATTGGGATCAGGATCCAGAGGAGGGAGTAACCAAATTCGGCGCCGACGGAAGCGAAGGTTGCGATGCCGCCTGCATCATTGCCGGCGTTGGCGGTGATCATTCCGGGGCCAAGTATTGCAACGTAAGCGAGCAGACCTCGGCGACGCGCCACCGTTCGGCGCAGACGCAGGCCGACAGCTCGAACTGCTGCTCGTGGTTCTGCCACTTGGAGGTTCCCCGTCTTTCATAGCCTTTAATCAGAATAGGTCCTATAAGTCGTACAGGACCTATTTGTCCTATCCAAACAGTCGTGGTAGACGTTGCCGCCAGTCTCGCGGCAACAGGATTTCCATCGCATCGTCTACGGTAATGATTCCGAGTATATCCCCAGACTCGTCAACAACGGGAAGCGCCAGCAGGTTGTACTCCGCAATTCGCTGTGCAACTTCTCGCGCCGGCTCGGCCGGATCAGCTCGCTGAAACTCGGTGCGCATCACGTCTTCAAGCGGCACTGACGGATCCGCGAGTATCAAACTGCGCAGCGCAATCACGCCCAACAACTTCCACGAGTCTTCCGTCTCGACGACGTAGAGGTAGTAGATCATGTTCGGCGTTTCAGCCATCTCGCGCAGTCGCGCAAGCGCTTCGCCGACCGTAAGCGCGCGCGGCAGTGTCACGAACTCTGTCGTCATCAAACCGCCCGCAGTGTCGTCTTCATAAGGCAGCAACTCCGCGACGTCCGCTTGCTCGTCCTGCTCCATCAGCCCGAGCAGTTCTTCGGCTTTCTCTTCAGGAAGATCACCAAGCACGTCGGCGGCTTCGTCGGGCGACATCCACTCGAGAATGTCCGCGGCGCGTTCCTGGTCCATGTCGGCGAGTATGCGAGCCTGGTGTTCGGCGGGCATCTCCTCGAGTGTTTCCGCCGCGGTTTCATCGTCGAGTGATTCGACGACTTCCGATCCGTGATGGTACGAGAGCGCTTCGGCGAGTCGCGCGATCTCCACCGGATGCAGGCGCGCGAGTTTGTCGCTCGACGATTTCAACTGCACCGTCGCGGCGTCAGTCGCGAGGTATCCGACGTCGGCCCAGTCGAGAACTTCGACCGGTTTCTTTGTCCCGACAAATCCTGCGGGCGCGAGTCGTCGCCACAATCCCTGTAGACTCACGTCCGCGCCGGTCACACGCCACTCGCCCGCAGCCTGGATGATCTGCACGTCGTTTACGCGCACCACTCGTTTTCCATCGACGTCGATCAGTTGTTTGTCGAGCACGTCGCGCGCAAGCAGGACTTCACTCTCGCGACGCACGAACGGACGCAGGTCGAGGATGTCGGAGTTCAAACGGACGCCGTGTTGATTCAACTCGGTGATACGCCATCGCGGCAGGAAGAAATCGCGTCGACGATAGCGCGCGACGAGGCCCGTCACCGGAGGGTGATCGTCGGCGCCAAGACGCACGATGACGTCTTTGATCTTGGCTACGCTTTCGCCCTCGAGGTCACGTATCGGCCTTCCCAGCACTTGGGACAAATACAGCATCTATCCTGTCACGAGCTCTTCTTGATAATCGTTTTTGCAAGCTCGATCGCACGATCGCGCCGCGAGTAAATATCCGCGCGACGCAGCGAGATCACTTCATCCGGCGTAATGCCGAGTCCTTCGAGTCGCAAACCTGCCGCAGTCCGGTAATCAAACTCGCTAACATCCAGAATCCCGCCGTCCGGCAGCGTGTGTCTGTTCCTGATCGCGAGCACGCAGCCACACGTTCGCGCACCAACCACGCGCGCGCGTCCTCTTGTTTTCAGCGACGCCACCAGGATCTCCGCTGCGCTCGACGTGCCTTCACTCGTCAAAACTACAAGCGGCAGTTTAGTCGTCGAGAATTGCGGAAGACGCCACAATCGTTTTGAAAAAGTTTGAAGTTCGAACGACGCACCGGAACGATCGGCAAACTTCCCGAGATTGATTCCATCTTCGAGAAACAACGATGCGATGTCGGCCATTGCCTCTGCGTCGCCGCCGCCGTTGGATCGCAGGTCGAGAACGATTCCCTCCACATCTTCGAGCACGGCCGGAAGCGACTTCGCAAAATCAAACGCAACCGTTTGGGTAAAAGCATCCAGCCGGAGGATCGCGATCTTGTCTTTGCGCTGGTTGTTGAAGCCGAGCTGGCGCTGGTTCCAGTAACGTTGCAGCACCGCCGATTTCTGCTTCCCATCGTTGTTGGTCCAGGTGACCTTCACATTCGTCCTGGCTGGTCCATCAAACAGCGTGCTAACAACTCTAAACCGCGACTCGCTGTCGTTACGTAAACCAGCAGCCGCAATACGTCGCGCCACAAACTCCTTGATCGGAACATCGTCGACAGCAACCACAACGTCGCCGGGCCGAACGTCTGTTCGTGCAGCGGCGGAATTCGGTTCAACCTGTAACACTGTCGCCGCGCCCTCAACTTCGCGCACCGCAAGTCCGACGCTTATGTAGCGAGGGCTCCACCAGTCAAACTTTTCATCCGGCGAATAGACCCGCGTGTGAGCGTCTTTCAACGACGCGATCATCTGCCGCAGCACTTCGTAAAGCTCGTAAGTGCCCGAGGCGCGTGCGGCCGCGGGGCGAAACGCGGCTCGTTTCGCTTGCCAGTTGATGCCGTGATACTTCGGATCGTAGTAACGCTGCTGAATCGTTTCCCAGACGTCGTCAAAAACTGCGAGCCGTCCTTCAACCGTCGCAGTCGACACGAGCGAGGCGCCGTCGTGCGTGGCTTGTGAAGACCAGAATGGCCCAAGCACTAAGCACAAAACGCAAAGCGCCAACATCAGGTTTGTTCTGTTTCTTCCCATCTTCACCTCGGAGGCTTTCTAAAGTTGTAGCGCAGCATGACGCGCATCGCGACGGGCGTTCCGTTTTTCATTGCCGGGAAGAAGTGCAATTGACGGACAGTGGCCACGGTTGCTTCGTCAAGACCGAATCCGGCCCAACGAACGATCTCTACTTCACCAACTTCACCATCAGCGCCGACGTTTACGACGACGTCGACGATTGCTTCTGCTTCTGCACGCGCGGCCGTCTCCGGATACTCGGGCCGGAGTCGTCGATAAGGACGCGGCAGTCGAACGCCTTGTGCAACAGCCGCCTTCTCGTCGTCCGGCGCTTCCTCGATCACCGCCTCAGCAGATACGTTTACGACGGTGCGTTGAAGATGTTCGTCGCGTTTCGCCTTCTCGATCGCGGCGACGAGACGCAGGCTCAGAGCACCGTCACCGAGATACTGCAGGAGTTGAGACTCCGCCGCGGCCGCATCGATGTTTTCAAAACTCGGGCGCTCCCAGAAAAGTAGTTGTCCCGTTCGCCCGCTGACCAGAAAGATCGAAGCATACGATTCATAGTAAACCGGCGACTTGAACGACGAGCGCCGCAGCGTTTGCGCATCGCCGATGACGAAGAACTCGGTCGCCAGGGCGGCGCCGAGATCGCGTGCTTCGCTGACGCTGAGATTCAAAGAACCCGAGTAGCCGATGCCTTTTGCGGCGGCGCGCGTCAAATCAACATCGGCCACAGCTAATTCGAGCCTCGCACGAAGTTTGTTTCGTAACGTCTCGGCCGCTCGTTGTCCGGTTTGTGTGGCGCCAAAGTCCAGCACGCTCACCACCGCTTTTTGTGCGCTTAGTGCCTCGGTAGCCGCAACCACGAAGACACAAAGAACAAAAAGCTTGAAAACGAGTAAGCGGCTCATCTCAACTGTCTGCACTCGACCCGGCGCTTTGCATCCGCGGCCCGCCGCGATGATAAAGCTCGTAAACCTCGTTTTTCACTTCCGCAGGGAAACAAACCCGGTGAAGCTCGTAAGCATGCTGGAGCCCCTTCACCACGTCGCTCACTTCGCTGATCTCTCGTATCTGCGGTGACGCATAACCACTCTCCACGTAGATTCGAGTCTTTGGTTCCGACTTCTCAGTTTCGTAGTAGCCGTAATAAGGAACATCGCTCGCACGATCTTCGATGAAGTAGTAGTCGGGATCAAAACCGGCACGGGCGATCGCGTTTCGCGCCGACGAAAGAAACTCCGCCTGCTGCTCGCGAGGCATGTCGAGATCGACGGCTTTAAATAAACGACGCCCGATGAACCTTCGGCTCAGGTCGCTCAGGATCGCATCGCCCGAGTTTTGCCACTGCTTGATGTGAAAAACAAAATCCGAATCGTCCACCTGCAAATGTTCGCTGACGGTCAACGGCGCTCGCCGCAGTATCTTTTCAAACGCAGTTCCCGGCGCGTGCCAAACTTCTTTACCTTCGTCGAGCAGGTGCAACGCACGCCGCATGATCGATCGCAGCACAGCTTCAGCGGATCTCAGCGTTCGATGAAAGTAGACCTGGCGAAACATGTAGTAGCGCGCCTGCAAATATTCTTCGACTGCGTAAACTCCACGCGCCTGCACGTAAACTCGATCGGCAGCCTCGTCGATCGCCAGAGCGTTGATGATCCATTCGAGATCGTAGATTCCATACTTCGCGCCGGTCATCAGCGAGTCGCGCAGCAGGTAGTCCATGCGATCGACGTCGAGCTGTGATGAAACGAGTTGAGCGAGTGCCGATGGTTGAAACTTTCCTTCGATGATCGATGCGACTTTGAGTGGTAAGTCGCTCGAGTGAGAACGCAGGAGCTCGCCGATCTCCGAGTGCTCGTCGAGAATCACTTGTACGGTCCAACGTTCGTGATGAAAGTTGAGTACCTTTTCCATCACGTGTGAGAAGGAGCCATGGCCCACGTCGTGCAGCAGCGCAGCGGCGCGTGCTGCAACGCGATCTTCAGGATCGATCGCATACGTCTCACCTAAACGATTGAGCACGCGCGTCATGAGATGTAACGCGCCGAGTGAGTGAGTGAAGCGCGAATGTTCGGCGCCCTGGTAAGTGTATAAGCCAAGACCGAGTTGCTTGATGCGACGCAGACGTTGAAACTCGGCGGCATCGATCAGTCGCATCATCAGGTCGCCTTCGTCGGAATCGGTTTGGAGACGAATGATGTTGTGAACGGGATCGCGATAGATGCGTTCAGGCATACGGAAGTGTTAATAACCGCAAATCAACCCGAAGGCAATCAGGGATTTAGTAAGTGTTGTTTTAATTCGTGGTGTTTGGCCGGTAGTAATGCGGTGTTTGCAGTTCATGGGTTTGGCCGCTAGTAATGTGGTGTTTGCAGTTCATGGGTTTGGCCGCAGCGCGGCCCACATGTTTATAGCTGCCAAATGCAAAAGGAATTGGCGCTCCAGAGGAGCGCAATGTGTGCGCTTAAACATGGGGCTCCTACGGAGCCCGAAATTGGTTAACTCCGTAATCCATAAACATGCGGTCCCTCCGGGACCTTCAAGAAGGACGGTCCCTCCGGGACCTTTAAGAAGGACGGTCCCTCCGGGACCTTCAAGAAGGACGGTCCCTCCGGGACCTTCAAGAAGGACGGTCCCTCCGGAACCTTCAAGAAGGACGGTCCCTCCGGGACCCTTAAAAGGACGGTCCCCTCCGGGACCCTTAAAAGGACGGTCCTCCCGCCGGGACCTTTAAAAGGAGCGTCCCGCCGGCATCTTCAAAACCTTGCGGCCCGGCCGAGTACCCTCGCTTTCCTGTATTTCTGGATTTTCCCAATTTTTTGGATTTAAGGGGTGTGTCGTTCCGAGACGCGGGCCGGGCAAGCCGTGCAATAACGTAGATAATCGTCCAAATGGCCGTGTGGGCATGGCATTTGCCAAAACGTCCCCCGGACGAGCGTCTCCAAGCCTCGTTTCTACGGAATTCTTTCGGTGCTGCTACATAAAAAAGGGTTATTACACAGGAGGGGGCAGCACCTGTCTAGTTCAAGAAAGGAAAGCAGAAAATGAAGAATGTCGTTAAGTTTTTTGTCCTGTCGGCGTTGCTCATGAGCTTCGCGCTGTTTGCTGGCAGCGTGTTCGCTCAGACGACGACGACAGGGTCAATTGAAGGGACGGTCACCGATCCGACGGGTGCCGCAGTGCCGGGTGTTACGGTCACTGCTACACGCGCCGGCGGTCGTGTCTCCACTGCGACGACTAATGAGGAAGGTTTCTTCCGCATTAGTAACCTCGAGCCGGGTCAGTACACGGTGACAGTCGCAGCGGAAAAAGGCTTTGCCGCGTTTGAGCAAGCCAACGTTCCCGTAAACCTGTCGAAGGTGTCGACAATGGCAGTTCAACTCCGCCCGCAAGGTGCAACCGAGACGGTTACAGTTACCGCCGGCGGTGGAGCAGGAATTGACGTTACACAGAACACCACTGGAACGAACGTTTCTACCGAACAGTTCTCCAACTTCCCAACACAGCGTACAGTGCAGTCGCTCTACACGATTGCACCAACCGTTACTCGCTCAGGTCTTCGCGACTCATCCGGTCGCGAGCGCGACCCGTCGGTCGCCGGTTCATCCGGTCCTGAGAACAACTACATCCTCGACGGTGTGACGGTAACTGACCCCGCATTCGGCGGTTCAGGAGCTAACCTGCCGTTCGAGTTCGTACAGGAACTCGAGATCAAAACGGGTGCGTATGGCGCCGACATCGGTAAATCGACCGGCGGCGTTTTCAACGTCATCACCAAGAGCGGAACCAACGAGTTTCACGGTGACGCATTTGCTTATTTCGTTGGAGAGAGTTTTGTCCGCGAAGTTAAGTCATCAGCGATTCCGTTCACGGGCGCGGCCCCGAACGGTTACTCTGAAGTTGACGCCGGCTTCGACATTGGTGGTCCAATCGTCAAAGACAAACTCTGGTTCTTTGGTGCGTTCAATCCACAATACCGCAAGAACTTCTTCCTTACTCAAACGTTCCTTCAGGACGTTGAGAACAAGGTGACGACCCCCTTCTATGCGGGCAAGATCACCTGGGGAATCAACCAGAACCACACCTTTACCTTCTCGACCTTCGGCGATTACACGAAGCAGGAAGGACACCTCTTTGGCTTCTCCGGATTCGGTGCGAACCCGGCGAGCTTCCGTGGTGAGACACAGACCGGTGGTTCCAACTACGCATTTCGTTTGAATTCAACATTCAACCCGAACTTCATCGGTGAGTTCTCGGCTGGATTGCACTTCCAGCGCGCCAACACCATTCCGGAACTCGACGAGACGCTCATTACCGACCGTTTCGCCGTTCTCCGTGCTGGTTCGATCCTGCCTGTCACTGAGACGAACGTATTCACGCCCGGCGGTCTCCGCCTCGCATTCGTCGAAGGTACCGGCGGTTCGGTTCAACGCAACTTCGTGCGCGGCGGTTTTGGTCTGAAGTCATTCCAGGATCGCGATCGCATTGAGTTTGCGGCTCGCATGCAGAACATCTGGGGCAAGCACACGCTGAAGTACGGTGCTGAATTCGCTGAGAACAAGTACCGCATTGACACCCGTTCAACCGGTGGCAACCTCAATTTCAACGACCCGGATCATCGGGTTGGTCCAAACCGAATTGAGAATCGCTTCGCCGTTTGCTCGCGTACGTCAACCACCACCATCACCTGCCCGAGCCAATCGCGCGTCGACAACGTTCAGTTGTTGATCAACGCAGGCGCGGCTCCTGCTGGTGTCACAACTGCGGTCCTTGGTTCAGTATCGATCAATCCAACCAATCCATTCCTGCTGCTCGACGTCGTTCGCGCGCGTGACTTCAGCCTGTTCACAGGCGATGAGTTCACCACCACGAGAACTGAGAGCTTCTACATCCAGGAAGAGTGGAAAGCGACCCGTAACCTGCAAGTCAATCTCGGTCTCCGCTGGGACTTCCAGCAGGCGTATGGTCTTTCGGACGATACGTACCTGACCCTGAACGACTTCATCAGCAACACGCAGCCGCGTATCGGCTTTAGCTGGGACTTCACCGGCGAAGGCCACGGCAAAGTGTTTGCGAACTATGCTCGCTTTATCGAAACGCCAATACCGCTCGACATCAACGTGCGTGCGGCAACTGAGACCATTCAGAACGACTTCAACTCCAACGTTAGCCGTCTCAACGGCGCGGCTGGCGCTGAAGTGCTCGCGTTCCTGGGCAACCTTGGCGCCCACGCGACACCGTTCGACGTTGGCCTCAAGCCACAGTCAGTTGATGAATACACCGCTGGTATCGAATGGGGTCCGCGCTCAATGCGTGACCTGACCTTCGGTTTCCGTGGTATCTACCGTGCGCAGGATGAGGTCATCGAAGACGGTTCGTTCGACGATGGCAACACCTACTTCCTGTTCAACCCGGGCCGTCGCGGTACCGGCAATTTCACGACGACTGAAGACCTGGCCTGCAACGACCCGGCAATCGGTTGTTTCGGACCAGCTCGTCGCTACTACAGAGCGCTCGAGTTCACCGCAACCAAGCGCTTCTCGAACAACTATCACTTCATCGCGTCCTACGTGTACTCCAGCTTGATCGGAAACTACGAAGGACTGTTCCGTAACGACAACGGCCAGTCTGACCCGAACATCACTTCGTTGTTCGACCTCGTCAGCTTGCTCAACGGTCTCTACGGAAGACTGCCGAACGATCGTCCGCACCAGTTCAAACTGGACGGCGGGTATCAGTGGCCATTCAAACTGATGACCAGCGCCTCGTTCCGTGCGCAGTCAGGTGTACCGTTCAACGCGTTGGTTCCGCACCCGCTCTATGGCGACAACGAAGGTTTCTGTATCCCAGGCCTCAGTTGCGTTCCGCGCGGTACGGCGATCAATCCGCTAACCGGCAGCAACCGCACGCCGACGACCTACAACCTGGATCTGGGCGCCTACTACCCGATTTCATTGGGTGAGAACAAACAGCTCCGCCTGCAGGTCGACTGGTTCAACGTGTTCAATAACCAGAGAGCGATCAGAGAAGACGAAACCTTCCTGATCAACAGCGGTGCGCCGGGCATCACGCCGGTTCCGAATCCGTTCTACGGCACTGGACAGATCTTCCAGTTCCCGTCGGCGGTTCGTCTTGGTGTGAAGTTCCAGTTCTAAGCACACTGGGTTGCAACCACGCTTCGATTGAGGCGTGGGAGTTTGATAAGGGAGGCGTAAAAACTACGCCTCCCTTCTTGTTTTTGTGGTAATCTTCAACGCGTCCAAAGCTCCAATTCACGTTAAATTACTCGGCAACTGCTACGAACCGGAGTTATCGAGATGGCTCAGAATCACACCATCACTCCCATTTATCGCTATTCCGTTCTTCTAATGCTGCTGATCTTCTCGGCGGCAGTCGCACACGCCCAATCCGGCGGCGGAATCGACACCACCGGCACCGGCGGCAGACACGCAATCAGCGGCCGGCTCATCTTTCCGTCAGGGCAGCGCGCCAATTACCAGCTCAAGATCAAACTCGAGACAAATGGCGAAGGCGACTTGACCGTCATGTCGGACATCAACGGGAATTTCAGTTTCCGGTCACTAACGGCGGGCACTTACACAGTCGTTATCGAGGGTGATCATTTCGAGACCGTGCGTGAGTCTGTTTTTATCGAGCCCTATAACACGTCGCCTGCGCCGGGTGTTCGACTCGTGCCCGTTTCGCGGCCTATCACTTTGCAGATTTATCTACGGCCCAAACAGATCCTCGGGGCTCAGACGAAGCCCGGCGTCATCAATGCCGCCCTAGCCGGTGTTCCGAAAGCTGCCGTTGCGCTTTATGAGAAGGGGCTCCAGTTTGTCAGCAACAACGAGAGAGATAAGGCGATCGACGAGTTCAAGCGGGCCGTTGAACTGCACGCGAACTTCGGGCTTGCCTTGAATGAGCTTGGCGCGCAGTACATGAAGAAGGGTGAGCTTGATAAAGCTGAGGAAGCCCTCACGAAAGCGTACCAGCTTCTGCCTGACTCGCCGGATGTAGTCCTCAATTATGGAATCCTGCTTTTGCAGAAGAAGAAGTTTGCCGATGCGGAAGTGCAGCTTCGCGATGCAGTGAAGAAGAACGACAGCGCCTATACCGCACACTTGTACTTCGGCATCACGCTCATCTACGTGAAGAAGTATGAAGAAGCGGAGACGGAGCTTCAAAAGGCCGTTACGATTGGTGGTGAAAAGGCAAGCCAGGCCCACTACTATCTCGGCGGGCTTTACTGGCAGACGGGGAAGAACCGTCAGGCCGCAGATGAACTCGAGAAGTTTTTGAAGCTGGAACCGAAGGCGCCAAACGCGGACAAGCTACGCGGGACGATCAAGGAGCTGCGAAACAAATCTGAATAAAGCGAGAGCGGAGACCTGCTCCGCTCCTATCGCTTATATAGGTCGTATAGGTCCTATAAGTCTTATAGGACTTATTTTCATTTCTGCAGATCGAGCAGGTGACCGAGCTTTTCTTTCTTCGTGCGCAGGTACTTCGCCGATTCCTCTGACGGATCAACCTCGATCGAAACCCGCTCCACGATCTTCAACCCCGCCTCTTCGAGTGCCCGGAGTTTCAGCGGATTATTCGAAATCACCCTCACGCGGCAAAGTCCCAGATCGTAAAGTATCTCGGCACACTGCCTGTAATCCCTCAAATCGACCGCGAGCCCAAGCCGGACATTCGCCTCGACCGTGTCAGCACCCTGGTCCTGTAGCGCGTACGCGCGGATCTTGTTGACGATGCCGATCCCGCGCCCTTCCTGTTGCTGGTAAACGATCGCGCCGCGACCTTCCTGCTGGATCATCTGCATGGTCTGGTGAAGCTGCCGTCCGCAGTCGCATTTGGTTGAGCCAAACACGTCGCCCGTAAGGCACTGGGAGTGAATCCGTACGAGCGTCGGCTCGTCGCGCTTCATCTCTCCTTTAAAGAGAACGACAAACTCTTCTTTGGTCGTAAGCGACCGGTAGGCCGCAATCTGGAAATCGCCCCACTCGGTTGGCAGGCTTGCGATTGCCACGCGTTCGACCGTTCCGGTCTCGACGGAGTCGCAACAGGTCGCGACTGACGATTTGTCCAATGAGTGTACTTCCATGGATTTATGAGTACATTTTGGGTTGCGCAATTATAGCGCAGAGACCTATATAGGTCGAATAGGCTTATAGGTCGTATAGGACCTATTTAATTTGAAACGGAAAGGGAGGTGGCGCGTGTAGGACTTCCGGCAGTTTGCGATTGTTTCCTAAGGGCGTGTATCCTTTCCCCCAGTCGACCTGCCGATAGGGTCTCAGCGAGGTTTTTCTTCCGGTGAATAACAGTCTTAACCTGGCCTCCAAACCGTTTAGTAATCGCGTTCTTCCGTGGGCGTTGTCTGCGGTGATCCTCTTCGTATCGCTGGTCGGATTGGTGCTGGTAGTTCAGCTTACGACGAGCGCCCGGCAAGAGGCCGCCATCATCGAGGCTGAAATCAACGCGCTGAAGCAGCGGGAACATGCTCTGCTCAACGCTGCGAAGGAGGTGAAAAGCTCCTTCACGGCCGATCAGCAACAAGCGCTCCCTGCCGCTCACATGCTCGTCGACCGCAAAGCGTTCTCGTGGTCGAGGCTGCTTGCAGATCTCGAGGCTTCGCTACCCAGCAACGTCAAGGTTTCCCGAATTGCCGTTCGTGAAGTGACGATCCAGTCGGGACAAACCGTTGCACAACTCGATCTCGCCGTATTTACTCAAAACGCCGCAACGATCAGCGACATGATCTCCACGATGCATCGCGAAGCCGTCTTCCAGGTGGAAGTAAGAAATCAAAACCTCCAAAAGGGTCGCGGTGAAAGCGGCACTGAATACGAGCTGTTCGTGATCTACCGCGCGCGTTCGAGTTATTCCGAGAGCGTAGCGGAGGTTGACCCGTCTCGAGGTACAAGCGAGGTTCCCCGATGAGCGCAGAAGTAAATACAGAACCTCGAAGCGCCGGATACCGGCAGCGCATGAGCACCTTTCTCGAGTCGCGCCGCGGCAAGATGTTCGGCGTGGCTGAAGTCGTGGCCCTCGCGGGAAGCTGCCTTGTGCTCGCGCTCGTCCTGTTCAGTTATCTCTACTTTGTAGTGCCGGCTCGTTCACGCATCAGCTCGCTCAACGCAGATCGCCAGCAACTGCACGCGAATCTGAAAACTCTCGAGGCTGTAGTGAACAAGGAACAGAACACGCAGCAGACGGTCGATCGCGTCGCTGCCAGCCTCAACAGGTTCGAGACCGAAAACCTCATGCGACAGGATGAAGGTCGCATGCAGTCGTTTGCGGAGTTGAATCAACTGATCGTCAGGAACGGCTTGAGAAACACCTCTGGCCCAACGTTCACGACGCTCGATCCTGCCGGTATGAAGACGGGCTCAGGCAAGTCAGTGATTACGAAATGGCAGAGCTTCTATCCAGGCGTGTCTGTGATGGTTACGGTTGAAGGATCGTACGAAAACATCCGCCGGTTCATACGCGACGTGGAACGCAGCAAACAGTTTCTCGTGATCAACGAAGTGGAGCTGCAACGCGCAGAGCAGAACAGCGGGCCGGCTTCCGCGGAAGGTACGGACGCGGCATCCGGCTCACGCGGATCACAGGTGAGCCTGCAATTGAACATGGCTACATACTTCCAGCGTGAGAACGTAGCGAGTAGCCCGGCGGCGGCGGTACAGGAATAACGGATATGCAGCGGATCGACTTAAGCAAACCAGGAGAGAAGAAAAAGATCATCATGGCCGCGGTGCTCGGCCTTGTTGCGATCATCGTTCTCTGGTGGGTGTTGATAGGCTTTGACAGCGGCACTCCTACGGTTGCGACACGACCTTCGCCGACTCCGTCTCCACAAGCCAGAGCCACGCAGCGAGATACTCAACGCCCCAATCAGCCCGCGTCGGTGTCGCAGGAACTAACCAGCCTCGCGGCGTTTACCGAGGTTGTTTACACGCCTTCGTCGTATAACCCGCCCGAAGCCCGGCGTAACATCTTTGCTTATTACGAGCCGCCTAAGAAGCCTCAGGTCGAGGCTTCCGTGCCCACACCGACTCCAACGCCTCCGCCGCCCGTGTTGCTGGCGTCTGTGTCGCCGTCAAACGTGTATGCTCGCACAGCCGATTTCAAACTCGAGATTGCCGGTGACAAGTTCACGCCCGCGATGCGCATCTACATCGATGGCCGCGAGTTTCCAACCGCTTACAAGAGTCCACAACAACTCTCTACGACGGTGCCTGCTGCGGTGATTGCAAATCCCGGCGTGCGCAACGTCGCCGTTCGCACTCCCGATAACCTGCTCTTCTCGAACCAGCTTCCCATCAACGTTGCAGCTGCACCGACACCTGATTCCAACTTCTCGTACATCGGGATCATCAGCACGCAGAACAGAGTCGGCGACATTGCCCTCGTTCAGGAGCGAAGCAACCGCAACGTGATCAATGCGACGCGTGGCGACGTCATCGGCGGCAGGTTCCGCGTGACCAGCATCTCTGAAAAAGAGCTGGTGATGGTCGACACGAGTTTAAAGATCAAACACACGCTCAAGATGAGCGAAGGCCCCGACCGCAATATGGGTCCTTTGTCGCGTCCGACACCGCGAGTTGATGCTGAAGATGACGAACCATAGCGCAACAGCCGACCACAATATATGCGGGTTGCGATCAAACGGCTCGATGCGTCTCTCAGAGGCTCGTTCAGTCGCTTCGAGGCACTCCGAGCGTGGTTACACCCTCGTGGCGCTGCTTGCCATGATGACTGTCCTCGCCCTCTTCGCGATGGCTGTCGCGCCGAGTGTGCAGCAACAAGCGCAGCGTGAGAGAGAGCAGGAAGCGATCTATCGCGGCGAACAAGTTGCTGAGGCCATCAAGGCTTACTATATCCATCGAGCAGGCACTCTTCGTGTTTTCGGTGATCAAGCATTGCCTACTTCGATGGACCAGTTGCTTGAAGGAATACCCGTTGTCGGTGGATCGAAGAAGCGCCAGATTCTACGCGCGTCGGCCGCGCGTGATCCTCTCACCAGCGAAGGTGAGTGGCGTTTAATATTGCCTCGTAGTAAAGGACTGATCGATTTTCAACAGTCGATATTGTTCTACACGAACAACATTTTACCGCCTGTGTCTAATCCGCAAATGCAGCAGTTGCAACAAGTTGCAGTGCCTCGTCTGCAAAATTTAATAAATACAGGATCGCAGCCTTCGAGCTCCAGTGATTCATCGGTTTCGGATGATGCGACTGGTCCATTCGTCGGTGTTGCGAGTCGCAGTCGCAGAGATTCAGTGCTCGCGTTCTACGGAATCGAACGTCACGATCAATGGATCTTCACGCCGCTCTTCCGCTGGTAAAAGTTGGACCATCACTTCTTCTCTCGTCGATTCATCTCGTCATCACAAACTTAGATCTTCAACTCTCCGAGTAAGCGTTCGTCGTTTTCATCGTGTGTTCGATCGACGTGATCGACGTGGTCCAACTTCATTTTCGTGAGGCGTTGAAGTGCTCGAAAGCGGCGTCTGTGCTCCGCGATCGCGCGGAAAAATTTTTTCAACACACAGTAATAAATTGTTGACATCCGCGTACTTTGCGTTTATATAGCAAGATGTTGTGCGCCGTTTACTCTAGCCCACAAGAAGGAAGCAAGCACATTATCTTGTGGGTATGAAGAAACAAAAACCTAAACTCGAAAGAAGGAGCACATAGAAGCTATGGCAACTAAAAAAGGTGGAAAGAAAGCCGCGAAAAAGGGCGGAACCAAGAAGGCCGCGAAGAAGGGCGGCGGAACCAAGAAGGCCGCAAAGAAGAGATAACCCGAACCAGCAGGTTACAGCACGAACCTTCCACCGGCGCACACAAACATCCACAGGCCACGAGGCCTTACAAAAGAAACGACGAGACCTTCAAGCGAAGCTCGTCGTTTCTTTTTGTTGTTGCTAAGCTGGCCTCACGTTCATGATCAACGTCGCGTTACTAGAACCTGAGATTCCACCCAACACCGGCAACATCGCTCGACTGTGTGCCGCAACGAATGTTCCTCTTCACATCGTCGGCGTTACAGGATTTCGGATGGACGATCGCGCGCTGCGTCGAGCAGGTCTTGATTACTGGCCTGAGGTGAAGCTCACGCGCCATCGCGAACTCGAGTCGCTCTATCAATCACTCCCCGAAGCTCGCTTCGTCTATCTCACCACGAAAGCCGAGCGTCTCTACGTCGATTGGAGCTTTCAGCACGACGACTGCCTGGTCTTTGGTCCCGAAACACGCGGGCTTCCCGAGAAGTTGCTGCACGCGAACTGGGACCGGTGTTTGAAGATCCCAATGTCCAACCCCAACGTTCGCAGCTTGAACCTTGCCACCGCGGTCGGTATCGTGCTTTTCGAGGCGTTGAGACAGACCGGAAGTTTCGGGGCCGCGGATTTACGCTGAAAACGTTGGTCAGAAGAATGCAGAACAGAGAAAACATCCGCAATATCGCGATTATCGCGCACGTCGATCACGGCAAGACGACGCTCGTGGATGCGATGTTGCGACAGTCAGGGACCTTTCGCGAGAACGAACAGGTGCGCGACCGCGTCATGGATTCGATGGATCTCGAGCGCGAGCGCGGCATCACTATCATGGCGAAGAACACGGCCGTGCGTTATCGCGATGTGAAGATCAATATCGTCGATACGCCCGGGCACGCTGACTTCGGCGGCGAGGTCGAGCGTGTGTTGAAGATGGTGGATGGCGTGATGCTGCTCGTCGACGCCGCCGAAGGTTGTTTACCGCAAACAAGGTTCGTGTTGCGAAAAGCACTCGAAGCTCGTCTGCCCGCGATCGCTGTCGTGAACAAGATCGATCGCGGCGACGCGCGACCTGCTGAAGTCGTCGACGAGATCTATGAGTTGTTTCTGGATCTCGACGCGACTGACGAGCAGATCGAGTTTCCGATTCTCTACGCGGTTTCTCGTGAAGGCACAGCGAAGCGAAAGCTGGAAGACAACTCCGAGAATCTGCAGCCGCTGTTTGAGCAGATAGTTGAATCGATCCCTGCGCCGCGAGAACAGCGAACTGACGCGCTACAACTGCTCGTCGCCAATCTCGACTACAACGACTACGTCGGCCGGCTTGCGATCGGAAGAATCTTCTCGGGCGAGATCAAGATCGGCGACCAGATCGCCGTCGTCAAACCAGATCGCTCGATGCAGAAGACGCGCGTCTCGCAGCTCTACGTATTCGAAGGTTTGAAGCGCGAGCCGGTTGAGAAAGCCGGCTTCGGTGAGATCGTCGCACTCGCCGGCATCGAGAACATCAACATCGGCGACACGATCACGTCCATCGAGAACCCGCAACCGTTGCCCGCGATCGCTGTCGACGAACCGACCATCGCGATGATCTTCGGCGTGAACAACTCGCCGTTCGCCGGAAAGGAAGGAAGGTTCGTCACTTCACGACAGCTCAAGGAACGACTCGACAAAGAGATCCTCGGCAACGTCGCGATCAGGGTTGAAGACACTGAGTCGCCGGATCAGTTCAAAGTGTCAGGTCGCGGTGAGTTGCAGCTGGCGATACTGATCGAAATGATGCGGCGTGAAGGTTACGAGCTACAGGTTTCAAAACCCGAAGCGATCACGCGGAAAGTGGAAGGCAAGCTGCTCGAACCGATCGAAGCGGTCGTCATCGACTGTCCTGACGAGTTCATCGGCGTGATCACCGAGGCGCTGGGCCGGCGCAAAGGGCAGATGACGAAGATGATCAATCACGGCACCGGGCGCGTGCGTCTCGAGTTTGAGGCGCCGTCGCGCGGGCTAATTGGATTTCGCAACGAGTTTCTGACGGAGACCAAGGGAACGGGTCTGCTCAACACGATGTTTCTTCGCTGGGGCGAATGGCTCGGACCCATGCGCGGACGTTCGACGGGCTCGCTCGTTGCGGATCGCGTCGGAGAAGCGACGACGTATGCGCTCTACAACCTTCAGGAGCGCGGGACGCTTTTCGTCAGACCTGGAACGCGAGTGTATGAAGGCATGATCGTGGGCGAGAACGCGCGCTCAGTGGATCTCGACGTCAACGCGGTCAAGGAAAAGAAACTCACGAACATGCGAGCTTCGACGGCTGAAGAGGCGATGCGTCTCGTGCCGCCGAAGGAGTTGTCGCTGGAGCAGGCGCTGGAGTTCATTGCCGACGACGAGCTGGTGGAAGTGACTCCGCAAAGCATACGGCTGCGAAAGCGCGTCCTTCCGGCGAACCAGCGGCCCAAGAGTAGTAAACAGGATTCGTAGTTTGACAAGACTCAATCTCCCACGTGTGTACCCGTTGACTGACGTTCAGATGTCGGGTCTCTCACACGCGGAGCAGGTCGACCAACTGAGCGCGGGCGGCGCGACTCTCGTCCAGCTTCGCGAGAAGCAGATGCCGCCGCGCGAGTTTTACGAACAGGCCAAAGCGGCGGTTGAAGTTGCGCGGCGAACCGGCGTCACGTTAATCGTCAACGATCGAGTTGACGTCGCTCTCGCAGTAAACGCGGACGGTGTTCACCTGGGTCAGGACGACATGCCTCCGGACGCCGCCCGCAAACTCCTCGGCGATGAAGCCATCATCGGCTACTCAACCCACAACATCGAACAGGCGACGAAGGCGCTCAGCCTCCCGATCGACTACCTCGCGATAGGTCCGATTTTCGCAACCTCGACGAAAACCGACACCTCACCCGTGCTCGGTCTCGACGGATTGCGCGCCGTTCGTAACGCCATCGGTGCAGTCCCACTCGTGGCAATCGGCGGAATTTCCCCCGCAAACGCGCGCGAAGTTATCGAAGCAGGCGCCGACTCAGTGGCTCTGATCAGCGCTATTCTGGGTGATCCCACTCACATTTCTGAGGCCACCGAAGCCTTAATCCGCGGATTGTAAAAGATTATTTTCTTGCGTTTATCACTGTTATGCGCGAGAATCTGACGGATTCGAAGGCGAACACCCCTTCGAGCGGCCCCTGCCTTCAGCGTCACATGCACCAACAGCACGCCTTTCGGAGTTCGGACATAGAATGAGTTTCTTCGATTTGCCGCCCATAATCGAGCGAATGTTGCTGGTTTCTGACAAGATCAGCGACCTCAACTTCTCAGTCGGCCAGCTTCCCCAGGTGGAGATCAACGGAAAGCTGACGCCGGTCCAGCCGCTCGGCATGCAGAAGCTTTCGCCGTATCAGACCGAGATCATCGCGCTCACGCTGATGCACGGCCATCCGGACGCCGCCGAGCGTCTCGCACGTACCGGAACCGCCGACCTCAGCTACTCGCTCCCGTCGCGAGCGCGTTTTCGCGTCAACATCTTTCAGCAGCGCGGGGTC
>DASTQB010000157.1:0-8074 GCA_035761985.1 Pyrinomonadaceae bacterium | reverse complement strand
CTCTTATCTCCGGCTCGGCCGCCGGATGTGCGGCGGGGCTTCGCCCCGCCGGCCGGTAAACCAATTGGGCTTGGGGCTATGCCCCTTATCGGCTCAGCCCGCTTTACACCAATGTGGAAAGCGAGTAGCCTCTTCGCCCAGTTCTACCAACCTCACAAAAGGAGCACCTCATGGCTCATCGATTTCTAATCTCACAAGACTGCCCAGCTCTGTACATCACCATCGTTACCAGGAATCGACTGCCTGTATTCAGAAAACCAGCATTCGCAGATCTCATCTGCAATGCGATCGACGAGGCACGCAAATCAGGAGGCTTTCTGCTATTCGCTTACGTGATCATGTTAGACCACCTGCACCTGCTTACGAGTCGACCTTCCACCAACTCAGAAGTGCTCAGGTTCTTAAAGGGCATCAGTGCGCGGCGAATAATCGATCATTTAAAACTCAATGAGCACTTCAAATCACTGGCCAAGTTGCAGCATCAGAACCAGCCTGGTAACCACAGGTACTCGTTATGGCAGACTGAGAAAAATGTGCTTCCGATTTTCAGCGAGGGAATGTTTATGCAGAAGGTGAACTACATTCACCAAAATCCGGTTCGTGCTGGTCTGAGTGAGTGCGCAACGGATTATCGTTGGTCCAGTGCTCGCATCTGGCAGGGGAGGCCGTCTGAGGATGAGCCGTTGCTGATGGATAAGGATCTTATTCACTGGAAGCGGGGTAGGGGGGCATAGCCCCAGTCTAAAGTAGTAAATCCTCCCGGCGGGGCAGAGCCCCGCCTCACATCCGGCGGCCGAGCCGGAGATAAGAGTTGAGAAGGGACCAGGGGCCAAGCCTCACATCGCGGCGGAGCCGCTCTGAAAATCCTGATCAATCCTGTAATCCTGTCGAGAAGATGGTTTCGAGTTCGTGAGGGGGGACGACTTCGAGTTGGGCGTAGGTGCAGTCCTTTGGTTTCTTGTCTGAACGCCAACGGCGGAATTGGGCCGTGTGGCGAAAACGATCGCCCTGCATGTGATCGTAGGAAACTTCAACCACTAACTCCGGTCGCAAAGGTTCCCACGAGAGGTCCTTGCCAGAACTCCAGCGACTCTGCGCGCCCGGCATGCGACGCGTCTCACCAAGCTCACTCGTGGCCCAATCTTTCCACGGATGTGACGCGAGCGCATCCTTCCGATACGGTTTGAGAAACTCAACCAGTTCGATTCGCTTCTGATCTGTAAAACTCGCACACACGCCGACGTGCTGTAGCATGCCAGCATCGTTATAGAGCCCGAGCAGCAGCGATCCGATCCGCGTGCGCTCACCTTTCTTGTGCCACCGAAACCCCGCGACGACACAGTCACAATCCCGCTCGTGCTTCACTTTCAGCATGACGCGCTTGTTCGGCTCGTAAGTCCCCGAGGCAGGTTTCGCAACAACACCATCAAGCCCGGCGCCTTCGAAACGACTAAACCAGTCTGACGCTTTCGCAAAGTCAGTCGTCGCAGGTGTGAGGTGCAGCGGAGGCTTCGCGTTCGCGAGCACCGACTCCAGCCTGCGACGCCGTTCCTCAAACGGCTGTTCACGCAAGTCTTTCTTACCTTCGGCGAGTAGATCGAAAAAGACGATCGACGCCGGGATCTGCTCGGAAAGAAGTTTGATACGCGACGCAGCGGGATGAATGCGCAGTTGCAGCGAGTCGAAATCGAGTGCGCCCTTTTGCGCGACGACGACCTCGCCGTCGAGCACGCAACGCTTGGGGAGTTGCTTCAAGATGGGATCGATCAGTTCGGGAAAGTAACGATTGAGCGGCTTCTCATCGCGACTCTGGATCATGACTTCATCACCGTCGCGGAAAATCAGCGCGCGAAACCCATCCCACTTCGGTTCGAAGATCCAGTCGCCACTTGCCGGCAACTCGCTGACACGTTTCGCAAGCATGGGGAGAATCGGCGGGTTCACTGGGAGCTGCATACGCGTAATCTGCCGAATCTGGGGCGAAACTTCAACCACCCGCGATCACGGATGCATGGGAGTTCGCGGAAGCTTCTGGGCGGTAGCGCTTCCGCGAACTCCGCGTGGCCCCCTCACCAAGGCCACTTTTCTGAGATCCTCGGTCATGGGGAACCTCGAATCTCAGATCTGGCTGCAGTCAAAAGCATGTCTCTCGAAGCGCCGAGCACCGCGCGCGCCTGCTCCCGACTCACAGTGGGAAAGTGATCGAGAAACGTGTCCATCGTTTGGTCGTCTTCTAAAAACTCAAACAGCAATGTGATCGGGACAGAGGTTCCTGTGAACACAGCTCCGCGGGAGTTGAGTTCGATCGCGTCGTCGAGTTTCATTGATCTCGAGACCCCCGAGTCCGCAGAAGCATCCCTGGTCCGCCGCATGCTTCCGCGGACTCCCTGGCCCCCCTCCAGGCCACTCAACAGATTTTCATTTACGATTTTGGCTGAACGCTTTACGATGCACTCGTCTTTGACATTAAGCAACGGCCAATGCGTGGCTCAATCTCCCACCCTGACGAGTGATGAGCATCGCCGGCGAGCTTGAAAGGTTATTACTCGCGGCGGCCATCGAAAGCGTCAGCATCCTACTCTCATCTGCGAGTGTATGCAAGCGTTATTTTCGTCCAAATGGGAGCAGGGCAGGATTTAGCGTTCCGGCAGCGAGCGTGGGAGGCGGTTCCTGATGGGAAACCGCCGGCCCAGACCGCAGCGCATACACGAGAAGCTGCGCCAGATTCGTGAGTCGATGGGCATCTCTCAACCGCGCATGCCTGAACGGCTGGGATTCCCCGGCATGCACCCCGGCCGCATCTCCGAGTACGAAACAGACAAACGCGAACCGTCATTACAAACGCTACTGGCCTACGCTGATCTGGCCGGAGTCCATCTCGAGTTCATCGTCAACGACGACCTCGAACTCCCTCCTCGCCTTCCCGGCAAAGTCCACTACGGCCTCGTCCCCCGCCACGTGAACGAGTAAACGATTAGGAGCCCAGACGGTCGACCCAGTACCGCGGCGCGCGGTGAAAGTGGGCTACTGCGATAACCACGATTGTCCGATCGTCAATACCGTAGATGAGTGAGTATGGAAAATGAGGAAACACTACCTTCTAATCTCAGGCTCGATTTCAACTGATGCGAATGGGTAAGCTTTTACAAGGCGCAGGGCACGATCCAGGTCATCCAGGAAGTCGATACCTCTTCCTTCATCCTGTTCATTGAACCAAGCGAAAGCCTAGTCGACTTCCTGTTGCGCGAGTGTGAGGAATCTGATGTTCACTAACGATTAAATCTACTCATTACCTCTTCGTACGACACACTGGTAAGTTTACCAGCCTTATAGCTTTCCCATCGTCTGCGAGCTTCAACTGCCCAAACCCGATCTACCTCGGAATCTGGTTTGTCGAGATCTGTGAGGAGTGCCTCAAGTACCCGAAGTTTCTCTTCATCGGGAAGCGCTCGAATTTGTGAAAGCAAAGTGTCTGCGTGCGTCGCCATAAGGCTTCAGTGCCCGGCTGATTATACAACAAGAAACACTTGCGCGAGGGGTGGGTTTGGTTGCATCTTTCCCGCATGACGGAGGGCTTTGAGGAGATTGCGGAGAAAATTGCCGCAGTGGCGAAGGGGTTTCATGCGCGTGGGTGGCTGCTCGGGACGAGTGGGAACCTCAGTGCGGTGGTCCAACGTGAGCCGTTGCGACTCGTGATGAGTCCGAGTGGTGTCGATAAGGGTGAACTCAGGCCCGAGCAACTCCTCGTGATTGATGAAGAGGCGCGAATTGTCAGCGATCATGTGGGGAAGCCGTCCGACGAAAGCCTGCTCCACATTCGAATCGTAAAAGAAAGAGGCGCGGGCGCCGTGCTGCACACTCACTCGGTTTGGAACAACATCCTTTCCGATCTTCATGCGTCAGCGGGCGGTGTCGCGATCGAAGGTTATGAGATGTTGAAAGGTCTGCAGGGAGTGAAGACGCACGAACATTCCGAGTGGCTGCCGATCATCGACAACTCGCAGAATATGCCGGCGCTCGCAGATGCGGTCGGGCGAATGCTCAACGAACACAAAACGGCGCACGGGTTTCTGCTGCTGCGTCACGGGCTTTATTCATGGGGCGACACGCTAGCGCAGGCGAAGCGTCACGTCGAGATTCTCGAATTTTTGCTTGAGACGATGGGCCGAACATTAATGATCAAGAATCCGGTTTAGGAGTAGACGAGTATGGCTGTGGTAACGATCGTCAATGAAGACAGAACGCTACGAAGTCACGAGGAAATCGTGTCGGCTCTCGCGCGCCACGGCATTGAATACGAACGCTGGAATCCGGAGCATCCAGTCGCCGACGATGCGCCGCCGGAAGAGATCCTCAAAGCTTATGCTCGTGAAATTGAGGAATTGAAGACACGCGGCGGCTACGTCACCGCTGACGTGATCGACGTCAATCCAGCGACGCCAGGACTTGACGAGATGCTTGCGAAGTTTAATCGCGAACACTGGCATGATGAAGATGAAGTGAGATTCACGATCGCGGGTCATGGTCTATTCCACATTCACGCAGCGACGGGCGCCGTGCTGGCAATCGAAGTGGAACCGGGCGATCTGATTCGCGTGCCGCGCGGGACGTTGCACTGGTTCAATTTATGCGCTGATCGTCGTATCCGTGCGATCCGTTTGTTCCAGGACAAGGCTGGGTGGACGCCGCACTATACGGAGAGTCGTGTCGATGAAGGTTTTATGCCGGTCTGCTTTGGGATGGCCCATCTTCCGGTGAACGCATGAGCGACGAGGTTCGGGGCGTGTTGCTCGATATCGAAGGCACGACGACGCCGATTGCTTTCGTGCACGATGTGTTGTTCTCGTATGCGCGCGATCACGTAACACAATTCCTCAGAGACAATTCGGAGTCGGGAGAGGTGCGTGCTGATATCGAGTTGTTGCGGCAGGAGCACGCGCAGGATGCCGGTGCGCCTCCGTTGGATGCGACAGTTGAATCGATCGCGAACTATGTAGAGTGGTTGATTGGTTGCGATCGGAAGTCGACAGGATTGAAGTCATTGCAGGGAAAGATCTGGAGGCGGGGATATCTCGATGGATCTTTGAAGTCGCAGGTGTTTGAGGACGTTGCGCCTGCGATGCGGCGTTGGCATGAAGGGGGTTTGAACGTGAGTATCTTTTCGTCGGGGAGTGTGATGGCGCAGCAGCTCCTGTTTGCGCACACGAATGCTGGAGACCTGACGGGGTTAATTGATAACTATTTCGATACCAATGTTGGGAAAAAGAGTGACGCGGATAGCTACCGCCGGATTGCCGCAGATTTGGGGATTGATGCGCGGGAGATCGTGTTTATTTCTGATGTTGTAGCGGAGCTTGAGGCGGCGAGACAGGCAGGGATGAAGACGTTGCTGTCAGTTAGACCAGATAATGCGCCGGTAGAATCGGATCAGACGTTTGACAGGATTACAGGATTTACAGGATTAACAAGATTCGTGTAAATCCTGTCGTATCCTGTCAATCCTGTAACCAGTCGCCCTGCAGGGTGAACGCGGCCCAGTAGTGTGGCGCGTTCCAGCGTCGCTCGCGCAGCATAGAGATCTGGGCGGCGCGCAGCGCTGCCGAAGGGGCAAGGCCATCTTTCAACATCGCGCTGTAAAAGCGTCGCATCACATCGGCTGTCGCACGATCGTCAATTCGCCAAAAACTCGCCACCACACGCGGTGCACCCGCATACATGAAACCACGCGTCAACCCAACCAGACCTTCGCCTTTGATCTCTTTCCCAAGCGCAGTCTCGCACGCACTCAACACCACCAGATCCGCGTTCAGCTTCAAGTTGTAAACATCGTACAGGCGTAGAAACCCGTTCTGCGGACGCCCCTGCTGATCCACAAGCGATAAAACAATCCCCGAAAGATCCGGATGCTGATTGTTTATCAGCCCATGCGTCGCAAAGTGAATGATGCGGTAGTCGCCCAGTCGCGCATCCGTGGCCATCGTTCGATTCGCCGAGAAGTCCAACGCTTTCAATCCGTCGCCAGCAAGGCGCACGATCTCATCAGCTTCCTGCCTGCTAAAACGCAGTCGCATCAGATTTCCGAGCCCCGATCCGGCCGCCGACCGTTGCACGTCCTGCAACGAAGACTCTTCGACTTCCCCGCCCTTCAACCTCGGATCAGTCGCCGAAAAAACAGGATCCGCCAGCACAGCCACAGCCTTACTCGCAGGCTTCCGGTTCCCAAACTCCTCCCGCAACACCGTCAACACCGACGCCGACGGCAACGTCACGATCTCATGCTCGACAATCAGCGGCTGAAACACTTTCAACGCCGGCGACGGCAACGCCGCAAACGGCACATACTGCAAAACACCCTCAGCCACAATCGCCAAACGCTTCTGTTTCAACTCCGCAGCCACTGGTCCAAGCAGCATCTGACTCAACTCCCCAGCGACCTGCGGATACTCCGCATCCGCTTTATCAAGCCGCTGCGTCCGTTGCGCAATCGTCTCTCCCGCCACGCTCGCACCACGCTCCGTCAGCAGTTGATGAAAACGCCTCGCCGGCTTCTCTATCGCCGCACGCCCGGGCAACTCAAACGACTTCACCGAATCCGGCGTCACTGCCCACACAAAACTCTTCTCCTCGCCAAGCGAGTACTCGAGCAGCAACGTGTTCTCATCAACCACCTGCTTCTGTATCGCTTCAACACTGATCGGCTGCGGCTCGATCACCGCAGCATATCGCGGGCTCGTTTGCCGGATGCGCGTCTGCACCTGGTCGTACTCAGAAGTCAGCATCTCCATCTCGTGAGCAGCAGCGGCCGCGTCTTCCTGCGTGTGCTCCCCACTCAACAAGCGCGTCTGTTGCTCGGCACGGTCGGCGATCGTACGACGCAAGTGGTTCTCACGCTCAATGAGCGACGGATCGACACCATGACGAAGTTCAGTCCGCGCCTCGCGCAACAGCTCGAGCAAAGATCTCGCTCGACTCTTCTCACTCACTCTAAGCGCGGCAGCCGCAAAGCCCTCCGCCGGACGCTCTTTGTGCAGACGCATCAACACGTCGATATCAAACTCGTAATACTTGCGCGTGGTGGCAAGAAATGACGTACGCAGGTTATGACTCTTCAGATCGACGCGTATGGATTCAATCGCCGCGAGCGCTTCTTCGATCAAGTTGTGCGCTTCGAGCAGATTGCCGCGATCTCGTTCCAGCCGTGCAAGATTAGACAACACGGCGGCCTCGCTGTTTCGATCGCCGATAGCGTGTGCGATGGTTCGTGCTTCATTGAGATACTCGAGCGCCTTACTTGTTTCTCCTGCTTCGAGATGAAAAACTCCAGCGCTCCTGAGTGTGTCTGCAAGTTTACGTCGACTGTGAATCGACCGGTGCAGGGCAATCGCTTCGGCGAAGTGGTCCAACGCCTTCTGCTTTTCTCCCAGCTTGCCGTAGACACTCGCCATGTTCGAGAGAGTGATAGCTCTCCCTTCCGTCTCGTAACTTTCTGAACGCACGGAAAGCGCTTCAAGGTAGGCGTCCAACGCTTTGGAATACTCTTTCCGTTCAGCGTAGATCGAACCGACGTTCCCGAGCACCGTGGCTATTCCCTGGCGGTAACGTAGTTTGCGGAAGGGCGGCAGCGCCTCAGTGTAAATCTGGATCGCCTTGTCGCCGTCACCGATCATGTCGTACACCCAACCGATGTTATTGAGAGTTATACCTTCGCCGTCCTGCTCACCACGAGCTTTATGAATCTCGAATGCCTGCTGGTAATGGTCCAGCGCCTTCTGATACTCGCCGAGCGCCGCATAGATGTTGCCGGTGGCGTTGAGTGCGGTTGCTTCTCCTGTCTTATCACCGATCTCTCGCTTGATTTTTAGCGCCTGCTCACAGTCCTCGAATGCTTCTTTGTAAAGACTGAGGGCGGTGTTGATCGCGCAGATATTCGACATCACCGTTGACTCTTTAAGTCGATCGCCCGCGTCATGCATGATCTTCATGACTCGTTCAAAGTATTCGAGCGACTTTGCGCGGTAACCCATCCAGCCGTATGTCATGCCGATGTTGTTGAGCGTGTTACCCAGGGCAACCT
>DASTQB010000156.1:0-11218 GCA_035761985.1 Pyrinomonadaceae bacterium | reverse complement strand
TTGCTGTAAGCCTGCGAAGCAGGCGCGAGCGTAAAGCTCGGCGTTTTGCTGTAAGCCTGCGAAGCAGGCGCGAGCGTAAAGCCTGGGGCGTAAGCCCCAGGTTCAAACGAAGAAAGAGTTTTCAAGCCCGCGGATGCGGGCGACAGACGCAACGAACCAATAGACTGTAATTTTCATCGTCAGGGCTGCCGCCCATTTCATGGGCTGGCATGTCAATTTCATTTGCCGATCCTGGGGCTTACGCCCCAGGCTTTACGCTCGCGCCTGCTTCGCAGGCTTAGAGCAAAAAGTTCCACGCCGGATGCGTCGCAGGTTTCAGCAACAGATCTACGCCGCTTGTTGTACGCTCTCGCGCCACCTGAATCCATCGGCTGACGGGATCAAACCGCCCGCAAACAACGGCTGCTCGTCTTCGCCCAGCGCTCCCACGCGCGCCTGTCGCTGCATCTGCGTAGCTTCCTCAACCAACGTATCCAGGAACGCTTCCTTCTCGTCCGAGTAATAGGGCGCCGCGGTGTGCGTACCGTTTTGCAGTTGCTCCAACTCCTCTTTGATCCTCTCGACCCGCTGGCTCTCAACCATCAACTCTTCATCTCGCAAATTCGAAACACCCGCAACCAAACTAACGAACGCCTGCTCAGTCGACTGCTGCCGGTTGAGGATCTTCCGCGCGTTCCAGAAGTACGAGTCTTCACTCTGGTGCATGTCGTAGAACGTCGTCAGAAACTCATAGAAATTCCTGAACTCACGACGATACCTCTTCTCAAACTCTTCAAAGCAACGCTTCTCATCCATGCCATCGCTGAGAATCGAATTGATCGAACGCGCGGCCAGTAGCGCCGAGTAAGTCGCGAGGTGTACGCCAGAAGAAAACACCGGATCGATGAAGCACGCGGCGTCGCCTACGAGCACCAGGCCGGGGATCCAGAATCTCTCATTGGAATAGGACCAGTCTTTGCGAACGCGAAGCTGGCCATACTGTCCTTCCGTAACGCGCGTCGCCGTCGACAACATCTGAGATATCTCCGGACACGAGGAGATGAAGTAAGCCATCGCTTCCTCATGACCAGCCTTGAGGAAGTGCGCGTTTTCCTTCGACACGACAGCGCCGACGCTAGTGAGCGTCTTCGAAAGCGGGATATACCAGAACCAACCATCCTTGAAAGCTGCGCAGAAAATATTGCCGTCACGAGGCGGAGGAAACCGGTAACCGTTTTCGTAGTATCCAAACAGAGCAACGTTTTGAAAGAAATTGGAAAAGATTCGCTCGCCAACTTTTCTGTGAATCTGACTTGTATTTCCCGAAGCATCAATAATGTATTGCGCGTTGGCCCTGTGCTCGTTGCCGTTCTCATCCACAAACTCAACTCCGGTCGCGCGGCCGTCTTCGAACACGATGTCCTTTACTGAATGCTGCTCGCGCACGTCCACACCGTTGTGAGCCGCATTCTTCAGGAGGATGTGATCAAACTTCGACCTCTCGACCTGGTACGCGTACGACTGCGGTGCAGAGATCTCAGAGGCAGTGCTAAACGCAAACGTCCACGGCTCAGGATTGGTGCCCCACTTGAACGTACCGCCGAGCTTTCGCACAAACCCCGCCTGCTTCAACTCTTCCGATAGACCAAGGATCTTGCAGACGCCATGAACCGTTGCCGGTAACAGCGACTCGCCGATCTGGTAACGCGGAAACTTGTCTCGCTCCAGCAGCAGCACCCGGTGATTCTGCATCGCGAGTATGGTGGACGCAGTCGATCCGCCTGGACCACCACCAATAACAACAACGTCGAAATCTTCGACACTTGAAATCATTACGTATTCTCCTGACTTGTGAGTTTTAAGAGTGTGTTGCGCCGCTCTCGCTTGCTCGAGCAGCTAAGGTTGAGAGTTTCAGGCTTCGACCGCGACGCAGCGGAACTCGCTCGTATAACGATTCCCCTCAGCATCGCAAAGCCACGTTTCGTGCGGTTCCGGCAGCATCTCCGTGACGCTGAGCAGAGCGCCGGGTTCTCCCTGCTCATTCATCCGCCGCACGATCTTCGAAAGAATGTCGACATAGATAGGACTCGCGAAATCCACGTAGAACGGTTTGACTTCAACCGGCACTTTGACGAACACAAATCGCGGCAGACCGTGCGAGCGAGCCCATCTTCTCGCCGCCAGGAAACGCTCCGACTCATCTTTTACGGTCGCAAATTCCAACTCCTTCGACTCGAAGCGCCGGGTTTCACGAGCGACGACGAGATCGTCAAAGTTGATTCGCGGGTTGTAACGACTCGAACCTAACAACCCGAAGCGTTGAATCACCTGGCCCACCATGACTGAAGCGCATGCCTCGAGGATCTCGAAGCCGTGTTTGCCGTCACGGGTCCGCAACCTCAGCCCGCAACTCGTGTCTTCGACAACGAGCGAACCGATCGGCACACTGTTTTCACCTGGCAGAGTGTAGGTGTCTTTTGCGACCAGGAGCCTGAAGTCATCGCGGGAATGAATCATCGAGTAGGCACGCGAAAAGGAGTGCTCCTTGGTGCTTACCGGAATCAGTTGCGGCTCCGGCATGTCCTTCGTATACCACCTCACCAACTCGTCCGGGTCAGGATGTTGGGCCACGAAACATGAAGCCTTCAACGTGTTGGCGCCGACGTGCACTTCTCCCATCACGAGCTCGTAGTCGCCGCGCTGAATAGCCTCAGCACTCGAGGCCACGATCATGATGTCAGGACTATGATGACCTGCCATGGCCCAACCCGGAGAAGGAGCATCGAACATTTCCTGCACCGCACTGCGAAGTTCGTCACATGAGTAACGGAGCCGTCGCTGTCCCGGAGTGATGGCCAACAGCTTGGCCCAGCGCTGATGGAATTCCTTGATGACCGCTTCAATGGCGACCGATTTGTGCTCGCTGTCGCCAAAGATCGTTTTGAGCTGGTTTAGATAAGTAACGGCATCGACTGTCGGCGAGCCGGTGCGCTTCACGAGATTGCAATAGAGTTCGCGTAACGCCTGGCGGTAGAGTTTGGCGGCCTGGTATGTTAGCCAACGTGCGCTGGTCAAAAGCAGCGAAAGCGGTGGTCCAAGCTTTTCGAGAAACTCCGGACCTGCTTCGACCTCGATATCGCGGCGGCAGTCTTCATAAATCAAAGTTCTTCCGGCGTACGTCTGGCCATGCCTTCGCGTGGGTGAAACGCCGGTCAGGCGTGTGAATGTCGTTTCCAATCCGGCCAGCGCCTGGTCCAGTTTCTCGGGGTCGTCGCGAACTTCGATAACGTGCTCACGTGCCTGTTCGAGTTCGTTCAGGATGCCGATGCACTGTGCGCGCAACGGCAGGTCGTCGATCGTCTCGAGCATGCGTCGCAGGTATTCTTCGGGCTTGAGTTGCAGCGGCACTGCGAGGTCCCATGCAATTAACTCACGCTTCTTCAGCTCGTCGAGCACTGCGAAAACCTCTCGCTCGTTGCGGAAGCCAAGCCTGGTTATACCCAGCAGGCCGGTGGCGATCTGGCGAGCAGTGCGCCGTCCATCGCAGGCATGCAACACGAACGCCTGTTTGGGTGTGACCTTTAACGTTTGCTGATCGGCGAAATGAAGGTTTGTGCCCTCGAGACGGGTGTAAGGCATTCGTCGCGGGGCGAGCCATGGATCGAGGGCACGTCCCTCGGCCAACGTATCGGCGATTCGATCGATACACCAACCCTCAAAACGTACGTTGCGTTTCGCGATTAGAGTTTCGCCCGGTCTGATTTCTACCGCTGGACCATCTTGCAGAAACTTGCCCCAGCCCATTGGTCCAAAGAACCCGATGGTGTCGTTCTTCACGCAGTAACGTTGCAGATAGCTGGCAACCATCTCTTCGTGTTGTCGCTGTTTGGAACCACGAGCACCGCCGGCGTTTCGCAAGAGTGAGTCGATGCTGTTGTGTACCGCCTGCCGGTTCTGCCACGTCACCGCGCAACGAAAGCGATCGCCTGCAATCACTTCGCGGATCGCGCTCGAGACCTTATCCGTCGACGCTGCAAAACTCTCGCGGTAATCCTTCGTGAGCGGCTCCAGCTCGGATCGAGCGGCGCGCAAAGTCTCTAAACGTTCCTGGCCCGGACCGCTCGAGTTCAACGGCTTCGGGAGCTTTCCCTTTTTCAGAGTCTGTATAGCTCGCAGAAGCGGTTCACGATCCTGCGGCTCGGCGTTGTCTAAATCGTTCCGCAGTGCATCGAGCGCGTGGTCGAAAAGTTGTTCGGTGTGTTCCTGTGCATCGAGCAGGAAGTCGGCTGCCGCGGCACATTCGGGAGCGCCAAGTTTGAGCACTTGTTCGGTGGAGAATCCCGCTCCTCTGACACCAAAACAACGCCAGAGCTTCCAATTACCACCCGGAAGAGGAATCGCGTGATCCGCGGGTGCTTCGACAGCGATGTCGCCGGGATATCCAACCGGCGGCAGCACTGCGATTGATTCGTTTACGTTAATGGCTTCATTCATTTGTGAATACCCATCGGTTCGACCGGCAGCGTTTTTACAGGATTTACAGGATTGGACATGATTTACATGATGTCTGCTTCCTACCAGGTCGCGGCCACGCTTGGGGACATCCGCAAACCTCTGCCGATCACTTGGTCCAGTTCCTCGGCCAGCGTCTGTAAGAGTTGTTGTTGGTGGGAATGGATGAAGAAGTGGTCCCCTTCGAACATCTTCAGTTTGAATGGTCCTGTTGTCTGCGCCTGCCATGCTTCGTAATCTTCCAGGCTGACGTGCTCGTCCTGCGTTCCACCGTAAACTGTCATCGGGCAATCGAGACGTGGTCCAGGCACGTATGAGTAAGTCTGACAAACTTCGAAATCGGCCCGCAGGAGCGGAATCATCAACTGCATCAATTCAGCATTCGCCATCAACTCCTTCGGCGTCCCGTTGAGATCCTTCAGACTCTCCAGAAACTCAGCATCCGGCAGGTGATAAGTGTGTGGTTTATCGATGACGACTTGTGGAGCGGTGCGACCGGCAACGAATAGGTGGAGCGGCTTCAGTCCATATTCCGCCTGCAAAAGACGAGTCAACTCGAAGCCGATGATGGCGCCCATCGAGTAACCAAAAAACGAAAAGGGTTTGTGCAGGTAAGGCAGTATCGCCGTGCTGATTGCCTTAACCAGCGGCGTCACATGCTGAAAGGGCGCATCTTTCATTCGATTGCCGCGGCCGGGAAGTTGGACCGGGCAAACTTCCACCGTCGAGGGCAGTTTGGCTGCCCACTTGTGATAAAGCTGCGCACTCCCGCCTGCATACGGGAAACAAAATAGACGCATCTTCGCCTGCGGATTAGGCTGCGCGCACGTGAGCCAGGAGCTGGTGACAGTCCTTTTTAAGAAGCTCGTATTCATCGCAATTCGCTCCTTCGTTGTTTATGTTGAACTTCGCTCAGCCCAGCGGTGCGTTGCTGATCGCCGACACGCCGATGCGTACGACGACGCCGATGAACCAGATCAAACCGGCGACGGCCGCAGCCTTCGCGAGAGAAATACGAGCGACTTTATGCAACCCAAAAACTGCGAGCACCAAACCGTAGATCACAAAAAGATCGATCGAACTAACAGCGGTTGATAAAACAGGATTAGCAGTGGCGTCGACGAATATGCCGAGATTCGCGTGTACCAATCCTCTTGCCGATCGCGCCACGTCGATATCATTCGGGGAGCTGACAAAGAGTGTGACGATGTTTGCGAATGCGGTCAGAATCGCCGGCGGGAACGACGAGTAAACCCAAACTGACAGCGCCTGCCGGTAACCGATGCTTGCTCCCATTGCCAGTACGCCGAGCAGGTAAAGCGCGCCACCGGCGGCGAATGCAATCGTTAAGCTGATGATCGGCGAGATAACGCCAACCACTCTCATCACCGGCTTTGTCTGTAGCGCGACGATGCTCTCTTTCTGCTCCGGTGTGATGTTTGTGGCGCTGCGTTCCAACTGAGCTCGCAGGATGTTCTCGAACCCCACACGCTGGTAAATGAGCGTCGTCGTAAACGACACGGCCACTGCGATCAAAACCGCCGCGAGGACAAACCGCGGTTTCTGACGGAATGATTCGAACGTCCGAACGGGTTCGAAAAATATTCCGATCAGGCTTGCTGGACCAGAAGTCGGTTTGTCGCTCGACACTTCTGGTCCAGCCAGACTGCCTCCCGCATAAACTGGAATGGGTTGCACATTTTTCAATTCATTCATACTTCTCTCCTCTCGAATGTCTTTCCGTCCGGTGACTTTGCCTCAAAATGTCTTATTGTGGGGTGGCCACGGAGGGCCACCCCTACAGTTGCACCCGCTAAATGAATCACTTTTGAGGCAAAGCCAGGTTCAGTTGATCGCTCCGGAATGTAGCCCGGCAGCTTCCATTTTCCTTCGCAAGCTTAGCGGTCGCATGTCGGTCCAAACTTCCTTGATGTAGTCGAGACACTCCGCCTTCTGACCAACCTTCCCCGCATCGCGCCAGCCGAGCGCATTGTCTCGATGGGCCGGCCAGATCGAGTATTGTTCCTCGTGATTCAGGACCACTTTGTAGACAGTATTATCTTCACGTTCTTCTCTTGGCATCGCTTTCTCTCCTTAATTGTTAAGTGATTCGTCCCTACGGGAACGACTAGGTCCAACGGGTAAGGATTACTTCCCGCTGAAAAATTCGAATTGCAAGACTGATAGACGCAACGGCCAGCACAGCGAGGATGATGGCAGCCACAACGGCGAAGAGCGGACTGAGGATCAGCAGGCCCGCCATCTGGCCCAGGAAAATCGAAACGACCGGGATTACTGCAACAGCAGAGATTTGCTGTGCGGTTCGTGGATCGTTAACTCTTGATGAGATCGCGACCATCGCGGTGACTGCGATCATCACAATCAAGGGTACGCAGAGGAAGAGGACGATAAGCCATCCGGGACTTACTACCGCAAACAGCACAGCACGTGAGACCGTCACGAGCGACAAACCTGTGACGAAAATCGCGCCGCAGATCCATGTGATGACGACTGCCGGGATCCCCGCCGCCAGGCATTTGCCGAAGAGCAACTCGCCGGTCGTGACTGGTGTAGCCAGAACTGGCTCGAGCGTGCGTGCGAGTTTCTCGCCGATGATGCTGTAGGACGCGATGATGCTGGGGATGATCAAGGGAATCAACAGCAGCATCACGGCAAACGTTTGGCCGATGAAAGTCTGTTGGCGTTCGACCTGCGTCATGCCGAAGAGCGCCGGGTTGATCTTTTCGAACGGCAAAGGCTGTTCGAGAGTCTCGGGCATATATTGGACCGCGTACGTGATGACGACGGGAAGCAGTGTGAGCAACATCGGCATAAGCGAGATGCCGAGCACGAGCCCACGCTGGCGCCTGACCTCCAGCCACTCTCTCCTCACAATCACCAAACTCTTCTTCATGGTTAATTCCGTGTACGCCGAAGGCGTCCGCGTAAATCCGCGGCTAATTCTGGTTAGTGCCTACCAGTCTCAAGTAGACCTCTTCCAACGACGGTTTCAACTGCTCGACATACTGAATGCGAGCACCGCTCGACACCAGTCTCTCCAACACGAACGGGTTCTGCTCATCCGGATTGTCGAGCCGGATCAATAACGCATGGTCCTGCGCTTCGACACTCGTAACAAACGGCAGCTCTCGCACTGTCGGGATCCAGCGTTCGGGATCGTCGCTCATTCGAATCCGCGTGCCGCGCCCGAAGACTTCGTTGCGCAAATTGACGGGACTATCAAGCCGCAGCAATCGTTGCTTGAAGATACAAACGAGATCGCACAGTTCGTCTACTTCCGGCAGATTGTGTGTGGTCAGGAAGATCGTACGACCACCCTCACGCAGCTCCTTGATGAAGTCGCGTACCATGCGGGAGGTTTCCGGATCGAGGTTCGCAGTTGGCTCATCGAGAAAGAGCACCGACGGTTCATGCAGTAACGCGCGCGCGATCGCCAGCTTCTGCCGCATGCCTTTCGAGAGGCTACCGACATCTTCGTTTCGTCGCTCCCAAAGGCCCAGCATGCGCAGGTAACGTTCGACTTGTTGAGCAGCGCGTGTTGCATCGAGATCGTAGAGTTGCGCGAAGAAGATCAGGTTCTGCCACGCGCTAAGCCGTTCATAAAGTCCCGGCGTCTCGGTCAGGATCCCGGTCGAGCGATGCACGGCATCGTTCTCGGTTCCGAGTTGATGACCGGCGACGGTTGCGGTTCCTCTCGTCGCTCCAATCAACGCGGTAAGCAGTCGCACCGTTGTCGTTTTGCCGGCCCCGTTCGGACCGATAAAACCGAACACGCTGCCTGCCGGCACCTGCAACGTCAGGTCGTCGACAGCGATGCGTTCGCCAAAAGCGCGCGTCAGTCCTTGGGTTTCGATAGCGTTCACGATGTAATCAACCTGCTGCTTCAGCCGCAAGCGGGCCGGGAGCCTGCGACGTGCGCAAATAGACCAGGTTAAACAAGGGAGTGGCCAGGAGCGTTGTGAGTATAGTCATCATCACCATGATCGTAAATAAACGCGGCGTGATGATTCCCTTGTCCAATCCGATGTTCAGAATGATCAACTCCATTAACCCACGCGCGTTCATCAACGCTCCAATCGCCATCGAGTCCTGCCTGCTTTCGCCATGAAGTCGTGCGGCGATGTAGCACGCGACGCCTTTTCCAAGACAGGCGCACAGGAAAACCATCACGGCGACTCCCAACAAGTACCAGCTCGAAACCAGACCGATGCTTGTGTTCAAACCCGAGTAGACAAAGAACAGCGGCGCGAGAAACGATTTCGTGATCGGCTCGAGTACGCGCCGCAACTCTGTCGTCAGCAAACCACGCGGCATCGCGATACCGAGAATGAACGCACCAAACACCGCGTGAATGCCAATCACATCCGTCACCCACGCGCAGGTCATCAACACCATCAGAACTATGGTCAGTGTGGAGGTGCTGACTCGTCCTTCCACGTCCACTCTCTTCTCGACAGAACCCAGCAAACGCTTGCCGGCAGTCAGAGTTACCAACGTGTAAAGCCCGCCGCAAACGATCGCCAGCACAGCCAGTGTGGGATTGCCGGTAAACGTCGCGAGCATGATCGCTAACACGCACCATGCAGCGGCATCGTCTGCCGCGCCCGCTGCGAGGACCATCGTGCCGAGGGTAGTTCCGGTGAGACCGCAGTCGTAAATAATTCTCGCCAGAACAGGAAACGCTGTGATCGCCATCGCAGCACCGGCGAACAATGCCGCTTGCCACGGCGTTACGCGTTCAGTGAAAAATCCCGTCTCCTGGACCAGGTAAACCGAAAGCAAAGCACCGAGCACGAACGGAACAAAGATTCCAGTCAGCGACACGCTCGCCGCGCTGCGCGCTCGTTGTTTGATCAGTTGTCCCTGAAACTCGAGGCCAACGAGGAACATGTAAAGGACCAGTCCCACCTGGCTCACAACGAAAAGCACCGGCAACGTCGCTTTGGGAAACACCTGCGCGTGCAGGCCGGGCCAGACCCAACCGAACAACGACGGTCCCATCAAAACTCCCGCAACCATTTCAGCGACTACGGCCGGTTGGCCCAACCTCTTGGCAATTGCACCGACGGTCTTGCAGACGCCCAGGATGAAGGCAACCTGGAAGAAGAAATGGAATGACAGTTCGAAATTCGTCATGACCTTTAGATCGCGAATGCCAGTTCCGAACTGATCCGCGGGCTGCCCGCATATTCATCGCGAACGATCTTTCCGTAATCCAGACTGATGATGCGGTCGGCGACGTGGAAGTAGCGGTCGTCGTGGCTGATGACGATCACGGTCTTGCCTTTTGCAATGAGGCCGGGCAGTAGCTGGTAATAGAAGATCTCTCGGAATTGCGGATCCTGATCGGCAGCCCATTCGTCAAATACATAGACCGGGCGATTCTCTAGATAGGCGGTAAGCAATGCGAGCCGTTTTCTCTGTCCCTGTGAAAGGTCGATGGTCGAGAGCGCGCCGTCTTTGATCTGGACCTTGTGATCGATCTGGAACTGCGCGAGGTAGTCCTGCGCTTCCTGGTCCAATTCCGGTTTGTCGAGCCCCAGCAGTGTTTCGAAAATAAAGCCGTCGGAGAAAACGGTCGAGAAGTTCTGGCGGAAGCTATCGCGGTTCGCGTCGGTTAAAGGTTGACCGTTGAACCTGAGCTCGCCGGCTTCGGGAACATAGAGACCGGTGATTACTTTCGCGAGCGTTGTCTTGCCGCTGCCGTTGCCGCCGGTCAGGAAGACCAGTTCGCCGGCACGCAGGTTCAGATCGATTGGACCAAGCACGAAGTTGTGGTCGCCGTCGCCGTAGGAGTGTTTCACGTTGGAGAGCGTCAGGTCGTGCAACGGAGCCGGTGGCGCGTCGTTGTCCGCTTCCGCTTCCGCGGGAAACTTGTCGAGCGAGAGGTCCAGCTCAGCCAACTTCCCGAGGGCGACCTTTGCGCGGCTGAACGCGGGAATCGATCCCATGACGATCAGCAGTGGACCAATCATGAAGAGCAGGATCAGGATGTAAGCCGTGAGTTGCAACGGCTCCAGCCTGGTCCATGCGTACGGCACAAACACGATCAGTCCCATCAGCACGAATATCAGCGTCTGCGCCCAGCTGTTTACTGCGTTGAAGATCGTGCTCGTGATGACGTTGTTCTGCTGCAGCGACTGTGTGGTGGACGAGAAGAGCTTCGAAAGGAATGCTTCGCGCCGGCTGCGGTGGATCTTCAACTCCTTGCTTCCCTCGGTCATCGCCTTGAGCTGCTTCAGGAGCACGTCGTTGGTCTCGCGAACGTTGGTCATGTAACGCATGGCTTTCGCGATGGGCAGTTGGCAGGTAACGACTCCAAAAATGATGAAGCCAACCACGCCGAGCAGCAACCTTCCGGAGATCATGCCGAGATAGATCAGGCAGCCAATGACGATAACCAGGTTGGTGCAGATGGCGGGAATCGCGTTGACGGCACTCGCGATCGCGGGGACGTCTTCAGTGAAAACGGCGAGGATACGATTTGCGCCGATCTCTTCCTGCGCGCGCAGTGGAGACGAAAGAACGCGTCGACCGAGTTTCATGCGTAAGTCGCGCAGGTTTCGTTGTGCGAAGCGCGCCATGAGATCCTGCGAGAGAAAACGGCTGCCCGCCACCACCACACACACGACGATAAACGAGATAATCATGCGCCCCATCAGGTCGCTCGAGCGATGGGCCAGACCGTTGTTTACGAAACCGAGCA
>DASTQB010000155.1:0-3728 GCA_035761985.1 Pyrinomonadaceae bacterium | reverse complement strand
ATATCCGAGCGGATCTTAGCAAGCAGCAGGCCACGAAGTCTTCCTCGGGATTGGGGGCTGTTTGACTTCGTTTCCTGCTCCAACAGCAGGAGCATTCTATACCACGACGACTCTAATTCATCCGCTAAATGCGAGATTTTTGTAATATCGTACGGTACTGCTACATCCTTACAACCGAGCCGCGCAAACATCGAAAGGTACCGCGCCGTCGCCAGATCCGGGCAGAGAAGTCGCTTCCGGCCAACCTTCAGTTCCACTCCGAGCAGTGTGTGCTGAACGTCGACCCGGGTTGTGTTGCTGGCGGTGTCAAAGTGATAAGAGCGCGTGCGGAGCTTCAGTATGCGCTCGCGATAGATTCGCGGCAGCCACGTCTCGCCAAGTTGTTGCTGGATTTTCTGGGCCGACTCTTCAACAGACACTTTAAATGTGTTATCTGCGGATCTGTTCTGTAACTACTTGTGGCTCAACCCTTCTTTGCAAGGCGTTGATCACGCGGCCCGGGAAGATGCCGAGGTAGAGAACGCCGAGCACGGTGATCGCCAGCGCCACCGCCACACTTGCCGGAATTCTCGGCGCGCTCCACGCCATCGTTCGTTCACCGAAGAACATGACGATGATGAGCCGTAGATAGTAGTAAGCGGAGACCGCGGTGTTGAGCACACCAACGACGACGAGCCCGTAGAACCCCTGGTCGATGGCAGTCCCGAAGACCAGAATCTTCCCCATGAACCCGGCGGTCAACGGCATACCGAGCAGGCTCAACATAAACAGGCTGAGCGAAAACGCCAGCACCGGTGATTCGAAGCCGATTCCGCGATAGTCGTCGATGGACGTGCGGCGGTCGCCACTGCGCGCGATCAGTTGAACTACTGCAAACGCGCCGATGTTCATCACCGCATACGTGAGCAGGTAGAAAACTACGGACGTGATCGCCACATTGCGTTGTGCCGGATCGGTGGCAGCGCCCGCGGCGACAAAGCCCACCATGGCATAGCCCGCGTGCGCGATGGACGAGTAGGCCAGCATGCGCTTCACGTTGTTTTGGACGATAGCGACGACATTGCCAAGCGTCATCGTGAGAATCGCCATCACGACGAGTGTGTTAACCCACACCTGGTTGAGATTCAGCGCGGAGGCTGAAACCACGAACGGCAGACCAAAAACAAAAACGCGGATGAAGGATGCGAAGCCGGCGGCTTTCGGTCCCGCAGCCATGAAGGCCGTGACCGGAGTCGGCGCGCCTTCGTAAACGTCAGGCGTCCAGATATGAAATGGCGCGGTCGCGACTTTGAAACCGAAACCGACGAGCATCATTGCAGCGCCTGCGTAAAGCAACGCGGGATACTGCGCCTGGTTCACGCGTGCGGCGATCTCGGCGATGTTCGTCGTCCCCGCAACAATCCGGCTGAGCGTTCCGCCCGGACCGGGTTCGGCAATCGACGTTGCGCCGTACACCAGCGCGATACCGTAAAGCAGAAACGCCGACGAGAATGAACCGAGAATAAAGTACTTCAACGACGATTCGTTGGAACGAACGTCAGTGCGCCTGAAACCGGCGAGCACGTAAGTCGCGATCGAGAGGATCTCGAGACCGAGAAAGATGATCACGAGATCGTTACCCGAAGCCATGAGCATCATTCCGACAGTGGCAAACAGAAGCAGGGAATGAAACTCTCCGGCAGGCAGGTTCTCACCCTGCACCCAGACAGTCGAGAGCAGCAGCGTGAGTGCTGACACGAGCAGGAAGACGAGTGTGAAACCGAGCCGCAACTCGTCGAGCACAATCATGCCGTTGAAAGCGTCGGGCGCCGGCGTGCCGTTCAACCAAAGGCAGACACACGCAGCCGCCGCGGTTGCGAGGCCGATGAGCGAGATACTGCCGGTGACCCAACGCTGCGTCGGGCGCGTAAAGGCATCGACCAGCATCACGAGCACTGCTGCCGCACAGACGATTACCTCTGGTGCGATTAACGACCAGCTGATAACCGGCATCACTGATTGCGCAAAAAAGGAACTCATCATTTCGACTGGTTGGAAGTCGTGTACGAACCACCCGCGGGCGGTGTCGCCACTCGCGCCCTGATCGTTTCAACGCTCGCCTGCGAACGATCGAGAAACACGCGCGGGTAAACTCCCATAAAGAGCATTAAAAACAACAACGGCAACAACAGGCCGAGCTCGCGACGGTTCAAGTCCGTCAAGCGTTCGTTCTCAGGATTCGTAACGGGACCGAAGAGCACGCGCTGCAGCATCCATAGCATGTAAACCGCCGCCCAGATCACGCCTGTCGCCGCGAGCATCGTCACGATCCATGCAGAATCGACGGCACGCGAAGTCCACGTCCCGATCAGGATCAAAAACTCACCTACAAACCCATTCAAAAACGGCAGACCGATCGACGACAGCGATGAAATCACAAACAGCGTCGCGAACCACGGCATCGGTTTCGCGAGCCCGCCAAACTCATTGATCATGCGCGTATGGCGTCGCTCGTAAATGAATCCGACGAACAGGAACAGCGCTCCGGTGGAAACGCCGTGGTTGAGCATCTGGTAAAGCGCGCCCTGCATGCCGAGTTCGGTAAACGAAAACAGCCCGAGCACGACGAAGCCCATGTGGCTAACCGATGAGTAGGCGACGAGGCGTTTGACGTCGGGTTGCACCATCGCGACGAGCGCGCCGTAGATGATTCCGATCACGGCGAGCGTGATCATGATCGGCGCAAACTTGCGCGCCGTTTCGGGAAACATTCCTAGATTGAAACGCAGGAGGCCATAAGTGCCCATCTTCAGCAGCACACCCGCAAGAATCACCGAGCCCGCCGTGGGCGCTTCGGTGTGTGCATCAGGCAGCCACGTGTGCAGCGGAAACAGAGGCACCTTGATACAGAATGCAAACGCAAACGCGAGAAACAGCCAGAACTCCGCGCGTTCAGCGAGCGGGGTCGCCGCCATCGCCTGAAGCAGCGTCGTGTAGTCAAAGGTGTTGTAGGTGAAGTAGAGCGCGATGATGGCCACGAGCATCAGCAGGCTGCCGACGGCCGTGTAGATGAAAAACTTGATCGCCGCGTAGATGCGTCGTTCGCCGCCCCAGATTCCGATCAGGAAAAACATCGGCACGAGGGACGCTTCGAAGAACAGGTAAAAGAGCAGTAGATCGAGCGAAACAAACACGCCGATCATCGCCGACGCGAGAATCAACAGAAAGACGTAGTAAGAGAGTTGACGTTTCTGGATTGAGGTCCAGCTTGAAAGCACTGCAATCGACGTCAGCAGGGTCGTCAACAGGACCAGCCACAGACTGATGCCATCGACGGCAATGTGATAGCGCGCTCCAATCGACCCGATCCAGTTTATGTTCTCTTCAAAACGAAACTCAGCGCCGCTTGCGCCCACGCCTCGCAGCAGCAGCAGCGACACTGCAAACGTGACGGTCGTTGCGATCAGGGCGATCCACTTGTAGTGATCCTCGCGCCCCTTCGACACAAAGCTGTAGACCACCAGGGCGAGAGCGCCGGCGACGGGCAACAGGATCAACGTGGTCAGAAGGTACGGCATAACTATGGTGTCACTCCCGGAAAGCCCATGTACGCAAACACGCCGATCAAAATGAGCGCGCCGATTAAGATGATGGCCGCGTAGCCGCGCACAAATCCGGCTTGCAGGTAACGGGCGAGCCGGCCTGCTTCGGTGACGGCTTCGCCAATCGAGTGGAGCAGGCCGTCGATC
>DASTQB010000154.1:0-5638 GCA_035761985.1 Pyrinomonadaceae bacterium | reverse complement strand
GCAAACGATCGTCGAGAAAAGACAACTGGTCCTGTCCGAAGACTGCAAACGTTCGCTGGCGATCCGTGGTGTTGTTGAAGGTCGCGAATGAAGGTTGCGAGCTCTGAAACAACGACTCGCGTTCAAACTCAAAACCGGCCGTGAGCAGGTTTGATCTCGAGAAACTGAAGTTAACGCGGCCGTCGACCGTGTCGACGTTGCCGCGGTTCACATTCACAAACTCGAAATCGCCGAACGGTACAAACGACGCGAATCTCGGATCGACTGCTGGTCCGTTGTAGTTGCGCCTGTTGCTCGACACGCGCTGGTACGCAACGGAATACGAAACAGTGTCACTTACGGCGTGTGAGAATCGACCTGAGCCGGCGAGCAGACGGCTGCGGCGTCCCTGGTCCGGGTTGTTGAAGTCGGGTTGAAAAGTGACACCGTCCACGGCTTCGGGGAAACGTTCTGTTGAGGTAAAGGCGCCGGGCAGTGCGAAGGGACTATCGTTGAGCCGTGCATTGGCGATGTTGCCGTAGAGATTGGCTGCGATCATGATCGACGGCGTGGGATTAAACTGAAAACGTCCTGCGAAGCCGGTGTTTCCATAAGCATCGTCCCCGTCGATTCCGTTGCGAACATCCACGCGATTCACGCCCACATCAAACCCGAAAAGATCGTTGCCGCCCGAGGCTTCGAGACGTTCGCGGTAGGTGGCGAGACTTCCGCCTTCGAAACCGGCGTTCACGTGAAAACCCGGCGAGCCAACGGCGGGAATCACGTTGACCACGCCGCCGATCGCATGTGTTCCGTAGATCGATGAACCAGCGCCACGCAGGACCTCGACGCGATCGAGCGCAACCGGCGATAGATCCGTCATCAGCGAAAGTGCAGAGCCGTTGATATCGCTCGCGTCACGTACACGCAGGCCGTCGAGCAGCAGTGCGGTGTCGAAGTTACGTTGACCGCGAAGTCGCACGGTCGTGAGCGCGCCCGGCGAGCCCTGTTGCTGCACGCGCACGCCGGGAGTTCCTCGCAAAGCTTCAGTCAAGCTCAGTTCGTGTTTCGCTTCGATCTCGGCGGCGTCGATCGTGGAGACCACTTTCGAGACTTCATCCGCGCGTTGGGCCGTGCCGGTTGCGGTAACCACGACGCTTGCGTTGATGGCTGCGATCTTGAGCTGCACGGGAACGTCTTTGTTTTCGCCGCGGCTGAAACGGATTTCTTCGGATGTGAACGTTGAGAAGCCTGGTGTTCTGACCTCGATGAAATAAGAGCCGGAGCGGAGATTCTTGAATTCGAAAGTCCCGTTCTGATCTGTTGACGTGTTGAGATGGAGGCCGTTGCTCGACGTCAACATCACCTGGGCGCCGGAAACTTTCGCGCCGTTGTCGTCAGTGACAGTACCGCTGATTCCGCCATTACCCTGGGCCAACACAGTCAACGATATCGTTAGTGAGAAAATGATTGTGGCGATCTTTTTCATCTTAGCTTCTCCTGCCGTGTACCGGCGTCACGCGTGGCCCACCCGTAACCGGATGAGCATCGACCAGAACTTCCACTTCAAATACTTCTTCGAGTATCTGCGGTTTGAGAACTTCCCCCGGGCTCCCTGCGTGAACAGTCTTTCCACGCTTCATCAGCAAAATATGGTCTGCAAACTGCGCGGCCAGGTTGATGTCGTGTGTAACGACGAGTGCCGCCGCCTGACAACTGTCGCAGCGGTTTCTGACGAGTGCGAGCAGTGTTGCCTGGTGCGAGAGATCGAGATTCGCTGTTGGTTCGTCGAGCAGAAGGATCGGAGCCTCGGTCGCGAGTGCGCGCGCCATCAACGCTCGTTGTCGTTCGCCGCCGGATAACTCGTTCATCAATCGTCCACTGAGATCGGCGAGTTCGGTCTCCTGCAAGACTGCGTCTGCGACTTGAAGATCACGGTCTGTTTCCCAGCCCCAGCCGCTGTTGTTGGCCCACGCGAAGCGGCCGCCGAGTACAAACTCGAGTACAGTCACCGGAAAACGAAGCTCCGCTTCCTGCGCCACGACGGCGATGCGTCGCGAGATGGCGCGACGGTTTAGTTCGTGCAGCGGTCGACCATCCAGCAAAATCGATCCCGACGACGGGCGATGCTGGCCGTTCAGCGTGCGCAGCAGCGTCGATTTCCCGGCGCCGTTCGGTCCGATGATCGATGTGATCTCGCCGGGCTTGAGCGTCAGCGACACATCAGCCACCGCGATGCGATGGTCGTAAGTGACTGTTACTTCACGCGCCTCTAACAAGGTGCTCAAGCTCTCCTCAACAAATAAATAAACAGCGGCGCGCCGATCAGTGCCGTGATCGCGCCCACCGGCAACTCTCTCGGCGCGATGATCGTGCGTGCAACACTGTCGGCTACAATCACGAACAACGCGCCACCCAACGCCGCGGCCGGAATGCTGATCCGGTTGTCGCTGCCGAGCGAAAGCCTCGCGAGATGCGGGACCACGAGCCCGACATAACCAACCGATCCACTCGCCGCAACTGCGCTTCCCACTAACAAACTCGCTACCACAAACACGATGACTCTCACGCGCCCGACTTCAACACCAAGATCGAAAGCATCACGCTCGCCAAGCATCAACAGGTTGAGCGAACGCGCATTCACCGTCAGCGCAACGGCGCCCGCGATCGCGACAGTTATCGTTACAGGAAGCAGGGTCTTACTCGTGCCTGAGAGATCGCCCAGGAGCCAGAACGTAAACGAACGAATTCGCGTGGCGTCCATGAGGGTCGTGACGAAAACAATCACCGAGGAAAGGAACGTCGTGACGATCACGCCGGCGAGTATCAAACGCTCCGGTGTCGCACCGGCACGGCCACGCGCGAGGCGATAGACAGCAAGCGTTGCGACGAGCGCGCCCGTAAACGCGAGCAAAGGCCGCGTCCACTCGCTCGCGCCGAAGAACACGAGCGCGACCATCGTTCCGACTGCAGCGCCGTTTGAAATGCCCAGCAAATACGGCTCTGCAAGCGGGTTTCGCAGCAATGCCTGATAGCCGGCGCCGGCGGTTGCGAGTGAGCCGCCGACGGCAGCCGCGAGCAGAAGTCGCGGAAGCCGAATTTGAAACAGGATGTCAAACTGGTCCTGCGTCAAGCCGCATGGACTCGTACCGAACGAGGCAAGCGCGCACAGTGAAGCCGTTGGCGGCAATGATTCGCTTCCGATCAACGACAGCGCGACGATCGCAAGCAGCAACGTCACCGCCAGCACCGCGCACGAGACGACTGTCTTTCGCAGCGTAACGCGATGCTGCCGTGCCGGAGAGGCAACGATGTCGGATGCCGAGCTGCTCATTGTTTGAACGCTTCCGGATGCAGTGCTCTGGCCATTGCTTCGAGACCGTCCAAAGACCGTGGTCCAGGACGCGCGAGGTAATCGTCGTTGATCTTGTAGACACGACCGGAAAGCATCGCGGGTGATTGCCGCAACGCGTCAGTCACAGACGAATTTGCAGCACCCATCGATCCTCCCGTGGGCAAAATGATCGCATCCGGCTTTGCAGCGAGCGCCGATTCGTCGCTGTACTTGGGCCACGCGCCGGGCACGTCCGCAGTGACCGATTTTCCACCCGCGCGTCGCATGAGATCGGTGATGAAAGAGTCGCGGCCAATTGTGTAAAGCGGTTCACCCGACACCTGATAGAAGACGCGCACCGGTGGTCTTGGTTTGACAGCTTCTTCGACAGCGTTGGCCCGCTCGCGCAACTTCTGCACTACGAGCTGTGCCTGTTGTTTTTGCCCGACGATCTCTCCCACGTGTTCGATTGTTCGAAACACTCCGTCGAGGTCGTGTGGATCGGTGACAAAGACAGCGATGTTCTGGTTTTGAAGTTGTCGAGTGAAGATCTCGAGTTGCGACGCCGTCGAGATCAGGACCACCTGTGGCCGTAGCGCGATGATTCGTTCGAGACTCGGATGAAGTGTGTCACCAACCTCCGCGATTGCTTTGGCTTCGGCGGGATAGTCGCAGTAACTCGTGCGGCCGACGAGTCGATCGCCCGCTCCGACCGCAAACACGATTTCAGTAAGATTTGGCGCAAGCGAGATGACGCGATTGACGCGCGCCGGCAACGAAACACGCCGGCCCGCGTCGTCAGTGATCTCCCGCGTGACCGGACCTTCCGGAGACGTTTGTTGTTTAGCGGTGCAAGCTGCGAAGAGCACCGCGGCGCACAGGAGGAGTGCGACGCGAGTTTTTGAAGTTTTGAAAAATCGAGTAGACAAAAAAATCCCACCGACCTCCTGTTTCGTCAAAAGCAGGCGTCGGCGGGACTACGGAGAAGTCCGTGGCGGCCTGAACACTTTGCGCGAGTGTCGAGAGGCTGCAAAAGCGTCGGGCAGGTCTCCTGGCTTAGAGAAAATTCTCATCACAGTGGCGCGACCGCGCGGGATTCACACCCGCTTCCCTATTCTCCCCTTCGGGGGCACCCAAACGCTGGTTGGAAAAGATCAATGAAACGTGCCGGACACTATCACGCGCGACGCGTAACTGTCAAACTGGATTAACCCGTAAATCTTGTCTATTCTGTAACCCTGTCAAAGGAAAAATCTTAATGATCAAGACTCTCGAGTGGACCAAAGACGGCATACGCATGTTGGACCAGCGGCTGCTGCCGTCTGAAGAAACGTACCTGATACTGCGTTCTTATGAAGAGGTGGCGGAAGCGATCCGCAAGATGGTGATCCGCGGCGCCCCGGCTATCGGGATCGCCGCTGCAATGGGCATCGCTCTGGGCGGCAGCCAGTCAGTGGGAACTTCCGTTGCGGATCTGGACGAGGATCTTCAGTACATCTGCGAAGTGATGAGCAAGACGCGCCCGACGGCTGTAAATCTTTTCTGGGCCATCGAGCGCATGCGCCAGACGTTCGAAAAGAACAAACATCTCAACGACGTTGAAAAGGTGAAGCAGGCACTCGTCAACGAAGCGCTCGCGATTCACGAAGAAGACCTCGCCGCAAATCGCGAGATCGGGCGATATGGCGGCGAATTGATAGACGACGGCGCCACGGTGTTAACACACTGCAACGCGGGCGCGCTCGCGACTGGTGGCGATTACGGCACTGCACTCGGCGTCATCCGCGGCGCGCGTGATGCAGGTAAAAGAGTCGCAGTCATCGCAGACGAAACACGACCTTTTCTCCAGGGTCTACGGCTTACTGCGTGGGAACTTCAGAAAGACGATATTCCTGTCACTGTGATCACCGACAACATGGCAGGTCACGTGATGAAGAATGGGAAAGTGGATGCGGTCGTCGTCGGCGCGGATCGCATCGCGGCAAACGGCGATACGGCAAACAAGATCGGGACGTACATGGTGGCGGTGCTCGCGCGCGAACACGGCGTGCCGTTTTACGTCGCAGCGCCACTCACCACACTCGATCTATCGCTTGCTTCAGGTGAGGAGATTCCGATCGAGGAGCGCGACTCGATCGAGATCACACACATTCGCAATCATCAACTCGGGCCTGAAGGCGTGCAGGTCCACAATCCGGCGTTTGACGTGACGCCGCATGAGTTCATCACTGCGATCATTACGGATAAGGGTGTTGCGAGGCCGCCGTTTGTGAAGAGTTTAAGAAAATTGGCGTCGGGTGAGAGTTAATTGTAGGGGTGGCCCTC
>DASTQB010000153.1:0-8551 GCA_035761985.1 Pyrinomonadaceae bacterium | reverse complement strand
GGAATCTGGCAAACAGTTTGGCTCGAACCAGTCCCGCCGATACGCATCGAAGAGCTGCGCGTAATCACCCATGCCAAGCGAAACTCTCTCGAGCTGACCGTGTTTCTGCACGCGCCGTCTGCGGCGTGGCGCGTTGAAGTGGAAGTGCTCGAGGAAGGGAGGCGTGTGGCGATTGCTGAAGATCAAACAGCAGTCGCAACCGGACGACTCGGCATCAGTATTCCTTACGCAAAACTCTGGTCGCCGGAGTCGCCGCATCTTTACGATCTGCAAGTTCGCCTGTACGACGGCAACACGTTGCTGGATGAAATTGGTTCTTACGTCGGACTGCGCGGCATCGAGTTGCGCCATGGCAGGTTTCTACTTAACGGCAAGGAAACCTACATGAAGATGGTCCTGGACCAGGGCTACTGGCCTGACGGTTATCTCACCGCTCCTTCTGACGAAGCACTGCAAACCGACATCGGTTGGATCAAGATGTTCGGGTTCAACGGTGTAAGAAAACACCAGAAGATCGAGGACCCGCGCTGGCTCTACTGGTGCGATCGTCTCGGGCTGCTTGTGTGGGAAGAGATGCCGAACGCGCGTGAGTGGTCTCCAAAAGCTGAAGACCTGTTGTCGGCTGAATGGCAGGATGCAGTGCGACGGGATTTCAATCATCCGTGTATTGTCGCGTGGGTTCCGGTCAACGAGAGTATGGGCTTCCCGGGTCTCAGTCTCGAGCATGCCGGGCAATATGCTTTCATCGAACGCATGGTGCGCGTGACGCGACGTCTTGATTCAACGCGACCGGTGATCGACAACGACGGCTGGGAACACACGGACATCACCGACATCTGCGCGATTCACGATTACACGCCGACTGCCGAGAAGCTTTCGAAGCGCTACAAAGAGACGCTCGAAGGCGGCGCGTTGCCGGCGAAGGTCTGGGTCGACAAGCCACTCTTCGCACGTGGTTCGAGATACCGCGGTCAGCCGATCGTGTTGTCGGAAGTCGGCGGCTTTCTCGCGATCCCGAAGGACGTGCCGCCAGAGAAACGCGATCTGCTTTACAAGTTCTACGCGTCGTTTGAAAGCCCGGAAGAGTTACTGGAGAAGTATCGCGACCTCATGAGGGGCATTTCGTCGCTCGAATTTCTTGCAGGGTTTTGTTACACGCAATTGACCGATATTGAACAGGAGATCAACGGACTGCTGACCTACGATCGCAGGCCGAAGGTCGCGCCGGAAGAGATTGCCGCAATTCACGAAGAGATGTTCCGCAAATTCGGTTAAGAAGATTGCAGGAGTATTACGATTCACAGAAATTGCATGTAAACCCTCCTAAATTCATGGAGGGTGTTTATGGAAAGTAAGGCGAGACTCTTCGGTCATGCGATTCATCCGATCCTGATCGTTTACCCGTTAGGCCTGCTATCGGCTGCGGTGATCTTTGATGTGATCTACCTGCTCACGCTAAATCCAACCTGGACCACGGTCTCTTTCTGGATGATTGCGGCGGGCATCATCGGTGGATTACTGGCGGCGGTGTTTGGGTTCATCGATTACGTGAGCATTCCGTCAGGCACACGAGCCAAGCGCATTGGTCTTCTGCACGGGCTGGTGAACGTGGGAGTGATGATCCTGTTTAGCGCGAGTTGGCTGTTGCGCAGGAATTCGCCGGAAGTGCCCACGATGCTGGCGTTCGCGTTGTCATTCGCCGGAGTGGCCGTATCGTTGCTCGGAGGATGGCTCGGCGGTGAGTTGGTAGAACGGCTTGGAGTCGGCGTCACGCCTGGCGCGAATCTGAACGCACCAAACTCGCTGACACACGACGCCCACGAAACAGCACGGCAGGGTCAAAAGACCGCCGCTGCGTAGGTCTGCGCGGAGCGCAAAGATGAAAAAACCTCTCGATGTCGATCGACTGGCGGTGCGCCACCGGCCGAAAGGCCAGCCCGTGATGCACCAGGCCTGGGGAAAACTGCTCTTCATCCACTGGCGCATCCCGGAGAACATACTCCGTCCGCACATTCCTGCTTCACTGGAGATTGACACTTACGGCGACTCAGCGTGGATCGGGATCACGCCTTTCACAATGTGGGACATTCGCGCGTTTCCGCCGTTCGTACCACCAGTCCCGGGATTAGACTCGATGCACGAGTTGAACGTACGTACTTACGTTCATCACAACGGCGTGCCGGGTGTCTGGTTCTTCTCGCTCGATGCAAACAGCCGCGCCGCGGTTTTAGGTGCGCGTACTTTCTTCCACCTTCCGTACTTCAACGCCGATATCGAGATGCAGGGTAAGAAGAAGATCAAGTACAAGCTCGATCGACGTGATGAGCCCGCGGCTCAATTCAGAGCGGCGTGGAGCGTTGGCGAGCCGCTGCCGAAATCCCAACCGGGCTCGAGAGAATTCTTTCTAACCGAGAGGTACATTCTCTACACCGAGTATGACGACGACCTTTACCGCGCACAGATCTTTCACGAACCGTGGCAACTATACCAAGCAGAGTTGACGAGCTTCAGTTCAACAATGCTCGAGGCGAATCACTTAGTTCAGCCGAAGACCCAACCAATATTGCATTACGCTGACGAAGTTCATGTAGATATCTGGTCATTGGAGTTGGTCGATTAATGAGACCGATAACACAATCCAATCCGCGCTTTTTGATCCGTCTCATGCGTGTCCTGAAACTCATTTCACGCCTGTAATGATGTCAAACATCACTCTCACCTGACTGTGACAGCTACCGTACTTTAAGGCGCGATCGATCATCCGCTTAGCACAAATCTGAGTTCACATTTCCATACTCTAAACATTTTCATCTCGTAGCCTGCGCACTCGCTGTTGGCATGACATTTGTCATACCCACTGCTGCGGTATATGAAGTTGAAAGGCAAGCTTTCATGAAGATCCTAAACATTCGCCCACTGACAGGCCCGAATGTCTACAGCCATCGACCAGTTCTGCTAATGCAACTGGATCTCGGCAAGCTTGATGAACGCGAGAGTCGTGAGTTCGAAGGTTTCAACGAGCGACTCGTCGCGATTCTGCCCGGTCTCGGAAATCATCATTGTAGTCTCGGAGCGCCGGGCGGGTTTCTCACGCGACTCGAAGAAGGAACGTACTTCGGCCACATCGTTGAACACGTTGCGCTCGAGTTGACTGACCTCGCCGGCATCGGCAGGTCACACGGCAAGACTCGTCAGGATAGTGGCAGCGTCTACAACGTCGCGATCGAGTATCGCGCTCAGAAGGCGAGTACGTACCTCCTGGAACAGGCAGTGAGCATCGTTGAATCGGCGCTGCGTCAGCAGACGTTTGAGATCGCGCCGGTGTTGGAAAAAGCAAAACAACTGGTGCTCGATGCGGAAACGGGACCAACAACGCGCTCGATTACCGAAGCTGCCGAGCGATGCAACATACCGTGTCGCAGAGATACCACGGGCAACAGAATTCAACTCGGTTACGGTAAACATCTTCATTACGTCCAGGCGGCGATGACCGATAAAACCTGCAGCATCGCGGTCGAGCTGGCGCAGGACAAAGAAGACACCAAGCAGCGTCTCCGCTTCCACGGCATTCCGGTTCCTGAAGGCAAGATCGTCTACACGCTCAAGGAAGCAAACAAAGCAGCGGCAGAGATCGGAACACCCGTCGCGGTGAAGCCACTCACAGGCCAGCAGGGCAGGGCGGTTTCGCTCGAAGTCTCTACGCCTGAAGAGATGAAGCTGGCATTCAAAGCGGCGCAGAAGCTTTCTGACGCAGTGCTCGTGGAGGAAATGTTTTCGGGACGAAACTACCGCGTCGTGGTTGTTGGCGGCCGCATGGTCGCGGCGAGTGAGCGCCTGCTCCCGCACGTGATCGGCGACGGCGTCAGCTCGATTCGCGAGTTGATCGAGAAGGAAAACAGGAACCCGCTGCGAGGCGATGGTCACGAGAAACCGTTGACGAAGATCAAGGTCGACTCTGACGTGACCACGCACCTGCAACACGCCGGAATGACGCTCGACACAGTTCCCAAGCGCGACGAACGTGTAATTCTTTCAAGCCGATCCAATCTTTCGATCGGAGCCACCGCGGAGGATGTGACTGATCTGGTTCATCCAACGATTGCTCGCATGTGCGAACGAGCGGCGCGTGTTATCGGTCTCGACGTGTCCGGAGTGGACCTTGTTATTCCCGACATCTCAACGCCGATCTTGAGTGGTGGCGTCATCGAGGTAAACGCCTCACCTGGTTTCAGAATGCATCACTACCCGTCTGCCGGAGAACCACGCGACGTGGGCCAGGCAGTGATCGATTCACTTTATCCACCGGGGACGCCGAGTCGTATACCGATAATTTCCATCACCGGAACAAACGGCAAAACAACAGTGACGAGAATGATCGGGCACGTGCTGGGCAAGACTGGCCTCTACGTTGGAATGACTACGACTGACGGGATCTACATCGATGGTGAACGCGTTGTCGAAGGAGATACTACTGGCCCACAGTCTGCACAGGTTGTGTTGGGGGATCCAGCCGTAGAGGCTGCGGTGCTTGAAACCGCGCGCGGCGGAATCGTCCGACGTGGTTTAGGTTACGACTGGTCTGACATCGGTGTGATGACAAACATCAGTGAGGATCACATCGGCCAGGATGGGATCAAAACAGTCGACGACCTCTTATATATCAAGTCGCTCGTTGCCGAGCGCGTGAAAGAAGGCGGCACACTGGTGCTGAATGCCGACGACGAACGCCTCGCGAAGTTGATGGAGTCGGAACGCGTCAGCAAGATACCGAAACGCGCGGTCTATTTTTCACTCGACGAAAACAATCCGGTCGTCAGGGATCATTTGCAGGCTGGAGGCACTGCTTACTTCCTTCGTGGTACGTCGTTGATCGAGGCAGCGGGTGAGACGCAGCACGTGGTTACCGACACTTCGACGTTGCCTGTTGTCATGAACGGCGCTGCGGATTTTCAGATTCGCAACCTGCTGGCGACGATCGCAGCCTGCAGGGCATTCGGCGTTGAGCAGCATGCTTTGTTGAGAGGTTTAAGGAGCTTTTCGAGCTTTGCAAACAATCCCGGGCGAGCGAATCTCTATCGTTTGAACGGCGGCCACGTGATGGTCGATTACGGTCACAACACTGAAGCGTTCGACGCGATCTGCCGGATGGCGTCGAAGTGGCACGATAGACGAGTGACGGGAATCATCGCAGTGCCGGGCGATCGCGATGATGCGTTGATCGATCGTGCAGCTCGCGTGGCGGCGAAGGGGTTCGACAAAGTGATCGTCAAAGAGGACCACGATCTGCGCGGGCGCAAGCCGGGTGACGTGGCAAACATTTTGTGCCACGCGATTCGTGAAACTTCGCCGTCCGTGGAATGTGAAGTCGTGTTGGACGAAGTTGAGGCTTTGCGACGAGCGGTTTCGGAAATGGTGAAGGGCGAAGTAATCGTCCTGTTTTATGAAAAGCTGAATCGAATTGAGGCCGCGTTGCGCGAGTATGCTGCGCAACCGGTGGTCACGTTACCGCCTCCGAAATCGGCGCTGGCTCGACCTCGAATTGCGGGATCCCGACGAATAAACCGAAGCCAGGCCGCGGATTACACGGATGAACGCAGATCGGACTACGGAAGAAGAGTTTCTGTTTGATTTGCGTTTATCCGCGGAAATCCGCGGCTAAATAAACCTATGTTCACACTGATCGAGAACGGAGATGTTTACGCCCCACAACACGTGGGGCGTAGCTCTGTTTTGATCGCGGGCGACTCGATTGTGAAGATCGGTGAAGTTGACGCGCGTGACGTGGAACGTCTGGGCGTACCCGTCGAAGTAGTCGACGCGTCAGGCTGCTTTGTAACTCCCGGTCTGATCGATCCACACCAGCATCTGCTCGGTGGCAGTGGTGAAGAAGGCTTCAGTTCTCAAACACCCGAGATCAATGCGCACGAAATAGTCGCCGCAGGCATAACTAGCGTTGTCGGTTGTCTCGGAGTCGATACGACGATGAAGACGATGGCGGGTCTGCTCGCGCGCGCCAAGGCGTTGAAGGAAGAAGGGCTGTCGGCGTTTATCTGGAGCGGCGGTTACAACGTGCCGCCGACAACTATCACCGACACGATCCGTGACGACATCATGTTTATCGAAGAAGTGATCGGCGCTGGCGAGATTGCCGTTTCCGACGAACGATCGACGGATCCGACGGCGCAGGAGCTCGCGCGTTTGGTCAACGACGCTTACGTGGGCGGACTGCTGAGCAGGAAAGCCGGCGTCACGCATTTTCACGTTGGCGATCAGAAGAATCGATTAAAGCTCCTGCAACAGTTGATCGACGACTTTCACACGCCGCCACAGACCATCTACGCAACCCACGTCGAACGAAACAAGAAGCTGTTCCGGGACGCGATCGAACTCACGCGCGAGGGCTGTTTCATCGATATGGACACGGCTGGAGAAGATCTTTCTGAGTACATCTGTCTGTATTTCGAGAACGATGCTGATCCCGGCCACCTGACATTGTCTTCGGATGCCTCGATAACGAGCCCTTCAAATTTGCTTGAGCAGATCAGAAGAGCGTTGCGCGGCGGCTGTGTGGAGTTTGAGCGTTTGCTCCCACTGGTCACGAAAAACACGGCGACGGTGCTGAAACTCGGAGACAAGGGTGAACTCTCGGCCGGTAAAGCGGCGGACGTGCTGGTGCTGAAGTCTGACTCACTGGAGATCACGGACGTGTTCGCTCGCGGCCGGCGCATGTTGCGCGAGGGCCGTTTGAATTTCAAGGAGACTTACCTGGAGAAGAGTAATCGCGTGATCAATCTTGTTGGGGACCAAAGTGAATGACGACGCAGCAGGCAAACGGGTTTCGAACTGAGCGCGATCCGATCGGCGAGAAAGAAGTTCCCGCCGGCGCGCTTTACGGCGTGCAAACGCAGCGAGCGCTCGAGAACTTTCAGATCAGTAACCTGCGCATAGACCATTCACTGATCATCGCAATCGCCGAGATTAAGAAGGCGGCCGCGATGGCCCATCTGGAGCTTGAACAGCTCGACCGCTCGATGGGTGAAGCAATGATCAAGGCCGCTGACGAGCTGATCGATGCTCAGCACAAAGAAGAGTTTTCACTCGATGTGTTTCAGGCCGGAGCGGGCACTTCATACAACATGAATGTAAACGAAGTGATCGCGAATCGCGCCCTCGAGATTCTCGGTCGCGAACGTGGTGACTATGAAGTCATCGAACCTAACGACCACGTCAACAAGGGACAGTCGACGAACGACGTGATGCCCACAGCCATGAGGGTCACGTGTATCCGTCTTCTCCGGCCGTTAGTCGATGCTTTAGCTGAGCTTGAGGAATCGTTCAACGACAAGGGTGACGAATTCAAGGACATTCAGAAGTCCGGCCGGACACACTTGCACGACGCAGTGCCAATGACTCTCGGCGACGAATTTTGTGCTTACGCGGACAATACGCACCGTGTTACCCAACGATTGTCTGCGGTTGAAGAGTGGTTGTTGGAAGTGCCACTTGGCGGCACGGCCGTAGGGACGGGAACTAATGCGAAGCCCGAGTACGTGAAACTCGCACTGGAAAACTTGCGCGAGCTAACTGGGCTCGAACTCAAGGAGTCGAAACACCGTGTGGCTTTGCAGCAAAGTCTCGGTGATTTTCTGGAGCTTTCATCGCAGTTGTCCTGTGTGTGCGTGGAGTTGTCGAAGATTGCGAACGATTTGCGATTGCTGAACTCTGGTCCACACACGGGTTTTGACGAGATCGAGCTTCCGGCACTTCAGCCGGGTTCGAGCATCATGCCGGGGAAAGTTAATCCGGCGGTTGCGGAGATGCTCAACATGGTGAGCTTCCACGTGATGGGCCATCACACGGCGATCACGCATTGCGCTCAGGCGGGCCAGTTGGAACTGAACGTGATGATGCCTTACGTCGCGTATGCATTGTTCGAGTCGTTGCGCATTCTGCGAAATGCCGTCGCGACGTTTGACGAGAAATGCGTGCGTTTGATCAAGCCGCATCGGGAGAAGATGCGCGAACATGCGGAAAGGTCTGTGGGCGTCGCCGCGCTTTACAACGAAGAGCGCGGATTCATGGGCGCGGCAGAGTTGGCTACTAAAGCGATCGATACAGGGAAGAGTGTGAAAGAAGTTGTTGATGAAGAAGAATAGATGAGGGGCACTATGGAAAAGACTGAGCGAACTTTAATCATCATTGGCGGAAAGGAAGATCGCTCGAACGACAAGGTGATCTTGAAAGAAGTCGCGCGGCGCGTTGGCTCGGGAAAATTGGTAGTCACGACAGTGGCCATGCGAGGAGAGACGAATTCTCTTTTCGAGGAGTATGAAAAGGCTTTTCGTTCACTGGGCGTCAAACATCTGTACAAACTGGAAGTTAACACACGGGAAGAAGCGACCCAGGAGAGTAAAGCGAGAATCCTGGACGATGCTCAGGGTGTTTTCTTTACGGGTGGCGATCAGATGAAGATTACGAGTCAGATCGGCGACTCGCTGGTGTTTGAGCGCATAAGGAAAATCTATTCTGAGGGTGGTGTGATCGCGGGGAC
>DASTQB010000152.1:0-11135 GCA_035761985.1 Pyrinomonadaceae bacterium | reverse complement strand
GCGACACGATGATCGCACTTCCGGGTTTGACGCTCGTCAACGGGCGCCGGGCCACTGCCAAAAACGTTCTCGCTGAATTTTCAACGCACGTCGATCAGGGCATGCTGCCGAACCGGTTTCCCGATGCCGGTGAGGTTCCCGAATACAACACTGTCGATGCAACGCTCTGGTTTTTCGAAGCGGTCCGTTCGTTTCTGCAGTACACGAGCGACTACGAGTTTGTTCAAACGAATCTTTATCCCGTGCTGAAAGACATTTTGCGCTGGCATGTGAAGGGCACGCGTTACCAGATCCATGTTGACGATGATGGCTTGCTCTTCTCGGGCGAGCCGGGTGTGCAACTGACATGGATGGATGCGAAGGTCGGCGATCGCGTAGTGACGCCAAGACATGGAAAACCAGTCGAGATCCAGGCGCTCTGGTATAACGCGCTGCGTGTCATGGAACAGCTCGCGGTGAAGTTCAACGAACCGGATGCACATCGCGAATACGCCGCAATGGCGGACAAAGCGCGGGCCAGTTTCAACGAGTTGTTCTGGAACGAGGAAACCGGATGTCTTTACGATGTGGTAAACGGTGAAGATCGAGACGCATCGATCAGACCGAACCAGGTGATTGCACTTAGTCTGCCGAACACGATGCTCTCAAAAGAGCGCGCTGTCAGTGTGCTGCGCGTGATCGAACGTGAGCTACTGACGCCGCGTGGACTGCGCACGTTGTCGCCGTCGCATCCCGATTACATCGGACGATACGAAGGTGGTCCAGGCACTCGTGATGGCGCTTACCATCAGGGGACCGTCTGGCCCTGGCTGATGGGTCCATACCTCACCGCTTACACCACGACGTTTGGCAAGCAGGCCGGCCGCGAATTCGCTTCTGGATGGCTCGATAGTTTTCAGGCACACTTGCACGAAGCCTGCCTGGGCCAGGTTTCAGAAATCTTTGATGGCGACGCTCCGCACACACCACGCGGTTGTGTTGCACAAGCGTGGAGTGTGGCCGAGTTGCTGCGGGCGATGGTAGAAGATGTTGGCCAGCATCAAACGCAGGCAGCAGGGGCTGTCAGTAAAAGCTGACATGAATCTCATCGTGCATCTCTGCTGGTCCACCGGAAGGTAGGATTGTAGCTGCACATCTTGTACCTTATCGACGGTTCTTATAAGATTCTGTCAATCCGATGGACCGTAAAGCTACTCTTCGTATCGTCCTGAATTTGCGCGCGCTTTTCGTCATCGGTGTGCTCATTTGCTTGTGTGTCTCAAGCAATGTTGGGCTCCAGTTCTTTCCACTGCCTGCTGGTACCACTCAGCAGGCAGCGAACGTTCAAGCGAACAAGCCGCTGCATGCACCTCACGGCGACGCTACGAGCTTTCGCGTTCCGATGATGGCGCAATCGCAGAAGCGCGTCGACAAAGAAGGCCCTGCAGCTAATCCACTGCTCGCGTTGCCCATCGATAGATTTCGGCTTCCGAGTGAGACACGCCTGGCTTTTGAGATCGACTACGCGCTTTGCTTTTTAACCTCAGTTACGATGGCGCCACGTGCCGGCCGGGCGCCACCCTCGTTAGTCTGACCACCTAACACAGTTCACATTTCATTTACGCTTAAACTTACGAGCGTGCGGAGCTATAGGTCCAATCCACCCTGGACCAGTGGCGCATGGCTCGTCCGGTCAACGAGGAGTGAATCATGAGCACTACTGCAATTTTAATTCTGATAAGCATTGCGGCTGTCGGCATCATTTTCTGGATTGTCGTCTACTCGGGAAGACGTGGAGAGATGCACCGGGCAAGGACCACTATCAAGCCGACGGAGTCTAACAGACAGAACAAAGTCGGCTAGGTGCGAAATCTCAACTCACTGGCCGGCACTCTCCAGCGGCTTTAGTGAGTTGGGCAAGCAGCTCGCCGTTTCTCCGGCCAGAAGCGGCGAGCTGCGAGTTTTGCGGAGAAAACAAAACGTGAATGCTAACTATTTTGCGGCGGCTGCGGCAGGAGGCGAAACCGCGGTTCTTCTGACGCTCTTCGTCATGTTCCTGGCGGCTAAGCTCATGGCTGAGCTGTTCGAACGTCTGCGCCAGCCCGCGGTGGCAGGCGAAATCTTAGCGGGAGTTCTGATTGGTCCAAGTGTGCTCGCTTTAACAGCGCCATCGGAGATCACAGATTTACTGGCTGAGATTGGCGTCATTTTCCTTCTCTTTACGGTCGGTCTCGAAACGAAGCCGGCATCGATCTTCAAAGTTGGAAAGCAAGCAGCAATTGTGGCGGTGCTCGGCGTAGTGGCTCCCTTCTTTTTCGGTTGGGTCTTGATGAAAGCCTGGGGCAGCAGCGGAATCGAAGCGCTGTTTGTGGGAACAGCGATGGTCGCCACCTCCGTCGGCATAACCGCGCGAGTGTTGTCCGGCCTGGGGCTGCTCGACGCACCAACGGCACGCATCATTCTCGGCGCTGCCGTGATCGACGACATTCTGGGACTGCTGGTACTGGCGATGGTGGCGAGCGCTGCGGCTGGTTCCGTCAATTACGTGGGGCTTCTGATTACCGCGGGTCTCGCAATCGGGTTTACTGCATTTATCGCTCTCGTTGGTGCACCTGTGGTCACTCGTGTTGCCCCGAGCGTGGAACGACTTCGAAGTGGACATGGAATTTTTATCTTCGGACTCGCGTTGTGCCTGGGTCTGTCGGTAGCGGCGTCGTTTATCGGAGTCGCTGCAATCATTGGGGCGTTTCTCGCAGGCATGGCCCTCGCGGAAGTGGCGGAAAACAGTCCCAGGATGCACAGGCAGATGAGCGGTGTGACTGAGTTTCTCGTACCTTTCTTTCTCGTCAATATCGGCATGAAGCTAAGCCTCGATGTGTTTGGCTCTTCGTCCGTAGTTGTCCTGTGCTTGCTGGTTACTGTTGTTGCGATCGCAACAAAGTTGCTGGGCTGCGGTCTGGGAGCTTTGAACCTGGGCGTCCGGCGCGCGGCGCAAGTGGGAATGGGAATGGTGCCGAGAGGTGAGGTTGGAATAATCGTTGCGCAGATCGGTTTGAGTTTAGCGGTAATTGGACCAGAGATTTATGGCGTAGTTCTTTTCATGGCTGTCGCTACTACTGTGATTGCGCCGCCGTTTCTCAAAATGCTTTACGCTAACGAGGCGGCCGCCCGTGCAGAGATTGGACCACCCGACGCCGGCGGGATCGTGGCCTCTGAAGATTTATGCAAGATTGGATGAACATTTATGGCGCGCTGAATGAGATCGGCAAAGCCTCGAGTCCACGCAACATAATGCTTGGACGCCAACGTAGAGATTCGGGTGCAACACGCAGACGTAAATCGGAAGTCCGGCGCAACAGTGTGTTGATTGCAATCTCCGCCTCTAAACGGGCGAGGGGCGCTCCCAGGCAAAAGTGAATTCCCTGCCCAAACGAGAGATGTCTGTTTGGTTCTCGCGTTATGTCCAGCTCGTCAGGCTTCTGAAAGACCGTTTCATCACGATTGGCTGATCCGATTACACCGAGTGTCATCTCTCCGCGCGGAATTGTGACGCCGCGAATCGTCACGTCCTCGCGCGCATATCGTTCTGTCAACATGAACACTGGCGCCGTATAACGGAGCAGTTCCTCAACCGCGGATTTGATCAATGCGGGATTGTGGCGCAGCTGGTCCATGGCCTCGGGATGTTCAAAGAGAGCGAGCATTCCGTTCCCGATCAGGTTGACCGTGGTTTCATGTCCGGCGATCAGCAGAAGAAACACCATTGCGAGGAGCTCGTCTCTGCTCAGCTTATCGCCGGCTTCTTCGGCAGTAATCAGCGCCGTGGCCAGATCGTTTTGCGGATCTCGCCGGCGCATCTCGAAGAACCGTTTCAAGTATCTGAGAAACAGCCAGACGTTCGGAATTACGCGGAAGGTTGGATTCGGAGAACTCAGCGAAACGACGGCGTTGGACCATTTATGAAACTTATCGCGATCGCGCGTGGGCACGCCGAGGATCTCAGTGATGATCGTCATCGGAAGAGGCAGGGCGTAGTCGCGGATTAGATCGCATTCACCTTTACGTGTCACTTGTGTAAGTAATTCGTCGGCCAGGTTCTGGATTCGATCGCGCATCTGCGCAACGAGACTTGGCGTGAACGCCTTATGCACCAAGGTTCGTAAACGCGTGTGATCGGGAGGATCGAGGTCGAGCATGTTCCGTTCGAGTGGACGAAACATTGGCGGCACCCACGGCATCTTACGAAGTTGCTCCGCCGTCATGGCCTTACGTTTGTCTTTAACGAAACGTTCGTCCTTCAACAGAGTGGCCACGTCGTCATAACGTGTGAGTAACCAAACTGGGGTTTTGTCAGGCAGCGCAGTGCGGAAGACCGGCTCTGAAAGTCTCAGATTCGCAAGCAGTGGAAAGGGATTGGCTTTGAACTGCGGACTGACGATATTAATGTGACTCTGGTCCACACGTGAGTTTTAACGCGGTTCGATGATATTTGCCAGCGCAGAATTCAGATGGCCGCGTTCTATCTTGCGCGTACCGGCGGCAGTGCTGCGATTTAGTCTCCTTAATACTCGAGCCGCCCGTCGTATGTCATGTCATCAACTTTGAAGCGCTTGTCCAACTTGAGCTTTCCGACTTCCGAAACAAACCTGACCTCTCCACTGTTTCCTTCCAGGAACGGCCTTTCGTCCACAATGCGTTCGAAGATGAACTTTGCACCCAAACCATCTGAACTCGGCGCCTGATAGCGGTGTAAGAATAGGCGCTTACCGTCTTTACGTTCGAGGTAAGTGTTGTTTTTCAATGAATCGGTCGTGGAAGTGGCAAGTGCCTGCGCGGCAGGTCTTGAATATCTCTGATCGCGTGAGTCAACGCTGACGACTACGGCGATCCACTTATCAAAATCACGGTTCACAAACTCGTTCATGGACGCTTTGACTTTTGGATCATCTTCCGGTTGGTCCAGCGTGATCACACGGGCGAACGCTTGCCGTATGGGCCTGGCGGACAGGAAGCGAATACGGAAGTTAACGCTGCTCGCCTGATTGGTGGCGCCACCTCGCTCGTCACGCAATGGATCAGCGTTACTCGCCCCGGTCCGGGGATTCGGCGCACCGCCTGGCCGGAAAAACAGTTCTGAAGTATCCGTCTCGGTTTGTGTCTTACCCCAGGGTGAGTCGTTCAGTATGTGCTCAGCATCCTTCCTGGACCATTCCTGCCACGGCTTTATTTTCTTTTGCGCGATGGTAAATGAGGCAGGCATTCCTGACAGTACGAGCAAAACAGCGATATTCACCCAGAACAGCAGTCGTGTTTTCATTTGCTTATCCGAGAAACGTCGATTTTGTATTTTCTAATTTTAGTGTTGAGTGTGGTGACCTTGGTCCGTAACAAGCGTGCAGCCTGCCTCTGACAGCCACCCGTCTGAATCAGTGCACTGCGAATCAACTCCGTCTCGAACCGTCGCACTTCAGCCTGCAAATCAATCGTTCTGTCATCGTAGTTTTCGCTCGTGTTCTCAGCAGACGCAATTTCGCGTAATAGTGACAACGCCAGAACCTTCAAATAACTGATTCTGGTGTCAAAGGGACTGGCAGCATGGCCGTTGGCGCCGTTTCGGATCTCGGACAGAGTTTCCATAGATGCTCTGCTCCAAAGTTTCGGAGGCTAAGTAACCCTGGGGGCTTAGCTGAGCGCAAAACGCGTGCCCCGCGCACGCGTCAATACATTAGGCCACTGCGTCAAGGCATATTGGACTATTCCTCCCAAAACGAGGTTGATGAATTTGGATCGGTATCTAAGGAATTGACGTGCCGGGTGTTTCAACGCGCTGGGGAAAATCTTTGATCTACGAACTTTCGTATGGGCTGATTCCGGGGGGCGGCTCCGTCGCCGCCCCTCGGTTGGTTATTCGGGGCAGCCACGGAGTGCTGCCCCTACATGTTAGAAGTTGAATCTGAAAACAAACTGCACCGGCCGGCCACCTGGATCGTTGGTCGTCGAAATATCCTGGTAAGCGGCGGTGATGGTCCCAAACGCTGCACCAGAAAAATTCGGCGCCAGCAACGCCAGATTGTTAGCAGGTATTGCCGCAGCATCAACTGCCGAGCTTCCTCCGACCAGGAAGTTGATGTTGTTGAATACGTTCAGCATTTCGACACGAAACTCGATGTTTCTCCGTTCATCGAACTGGATCTTCTTCACGAGGCTCATGTCAGAACGGACAAAGCGTGGGCCTTCGAGAACCAGATTGGCGAAGCCGCACTGACCCGGGAAAGCCTGCAAGCATCCGTTGCTGTTGGCAGGAGCAATGTATCTTCCGGTCGGTGCCCCGAGCGCTCCGAAACCGGCGCCTGTGGCCGACACACTGAACGCACGGCGCGTGTTGAGGATGATGTCTTCCGGAAGCCAAATCACCGTCTTATTCGGCAGCTTGCGCGCATCAACCGCTTGCTGCAACTCTTTCGCGTCCATTCCAACTAACTGGACATTGCCGAGCGCAAACGGTCTGCCACTCTGAATGCGAGCAGTGCCATGCCATTCCCAACCGCCAATGAGATGATTGGTGAGTCCGCTCGCACCGCCGCCAAACCACCTGCCACGGCCGAAGGGCAACTCGTAAATCCAGTTGGCCTTAAAGCTATGCCTTATATCCTGAGGCGCACGATATTTCTCGAGAGCCTCGTTCTCCCCTCTCAGAGTCAATGGCTGTCCCAACGAACTCTGACTGGACGCGTACAAGTTGCTCAGCGACTTGGACCACGTGTAACTCGCCTGTAGCAGTAATCCTCCAGACAAGCGACGACGAAGTTCCAGTTGCATTGCATCGTACCAGGTGTTGACGTCATTAGTGGTCAACGTCACGCCCTGGACGCCTCCGAGCAGCCCGATGGTGGGATTAACCACGAAGAAGTTTTCCGGCAGTCCTGACGCCACGCCGTTTGCGAGAAAACTGTTCTGCAAGGCAGTCGCAAACGCAACCGGATTGGCGAAGTTTGGATTTAATTGAGTGAGCCGAGTCGTATTCGTAAACTGTCCTACGCCAACGTAGGCGGCAGGACTAGCCGCATTCGCGCTCGAGCCCGTAAAGAAACCAAGCATGATCGGCAACGGCTGAGTTCCTGTGCCGGCGCCGAAGAAAGCATACGTGTTACCACGTCCGGCAGCCTGGTTGGCCGCCAGATTCAACTGGGCCTGACGAAACTCATTCAGAAAACCATTTTCGATGAGGTTGACTTCGTTGAGTCCGAAACGGCGCCAAAGATCACGTCCACGAGTGCCGACGTAACGCGCTTCGACAACTGTGTCCTTGAATATCTCGCGCTGTACACCGAAGTTCCACGAATGGACCAGGCCTGTTTTGAGATTCGGATCGAAACCGCCGATGCCATCGCCCGGTTGTACGGCGATTGGATACGTCGGAGTGTCCTCGAACGAGGGTGGAGTCAGGTCTGCGGGATTGCGGAACAAAGTTCCGATCGGCAGATTGCCTAAATCGACGTCGCTGGTGAGCGTGAGCGTGCCGCCGGGATTAGCGGAAACAACTTGTGTGATGTTGCCCATGCCTTCCCGAACGAACGCGACCGAGTAACCAGCGCGAATTACGCTTTGCCCTGTGTCACCAAACAAGCGATGGCGCCAGCCGCTGGTGAAATTCGGGCTCCAGGCGATGCTGGCGCTCGGAGCGAAGTTGTTCCAGTCCGTGTCGTAGAGTTTTTCCCCTACGCCAAGCGGAGTTATCTGGCTCGTCTGACCCGTTAACGTGCCGGGCTTGAAAAGATTTCCTACACCCGATTCGCCGTACAAGTCCTCGAAAGTGACCTTTGCAAAATTTTCGTTCTCGGAAACGATTGGTTGTTGTGGTTCCCATCGAACACCGAAATTGATTGTTACGTTGGGACGAAAGCGCCACGAGTCCTGAGCAAACAACGCAAACTGTGGCTGACGGAACTTGAGAATCTGCGAGCCGAATAACGTGTACTTACCGTCGTTCAGGAATGCTGTTCGATCGATGGCAGTGACACGTCCGGTCAGCGTTGCATAGAGCTGGGCTGCTGTCGCAAGGTCAGTCGCGGAAGCGCCCGGGAAGTTAGCAGTGGTGAAAAGAGCTTCTGCGGGGTCACCCTCGGCAATACCGAAGTTTACGTTGCCGACTACGTTTTGTACTGAATCAGAAAATGTCTTGATCAGGTTGTAGTTGCCGCCGAAGTTGAAAGTATGTTTGTCTTTGACCCACGTCAGGGCGTCAGAGAATTCAAAGCTCGGCGTGTTGCGCTTACTGGATCCGAAGTTCACGCCGAATGCTCTGTTGAACCGTTGTGGAAACGCTTGCACTGCCGAAGCGTCGGTGATTCCGAGTGCAAAGAAGTTCAGATCGAACCCACCTTGATTCGCGAACTGATCCGGCCCGATTGGTCCAAAGTTTGACTGGCCGCCGAGCATGCCGAACCGTGCCTCGTTGATCAGGTTGGGCGTCAGCGTCGAACGAAGCGACGTGGAATTGGTCCAACGCTGAGAGTTCTGACCGGCGCTGTTTGGGAATCCCGGAAACGCCGGGTCTGTGAAATTCAGGAAGTCGACTGGTTTGCCGCCGAATTCCTGATAGTTCCAAACGTTCGACAAAGCGTGGTTCGAAGTGAGATTGAAGTCGAGGCGAACGGTCGTGAAATAGCGATCCTGACCGCCCTGGCCCACGAAGTTGAATTGCTCACGATTCAGATCGCCCGGGATCGGCAGAACACTGCCGCCCTGAAGAGACGTAGAAGCGCGGATGTCGCCTAGAAGAGCAGCGATGGTTGGATCGACCGTCGATGTAAAACCATTGGCTGCCGCGAGGTTCAGAACATTGACCTGCGCGCCGGACGTCGTCGTGAAAACACCCGTTTGGGCCAACGGGTTAAGAATGGTCCGTTGTCGCAGTTGCTGCTCCGGCAGGCGAAACTCTTCGTAGTTGACGAAGAAGAACGCCTTGTCTCTGCCATCGAAAAGGCCTGGAATACGGATTGGACCACCGACTCGACCACCGTACTGGTTGAGCAGGATGCGGTTCTTCGGAGCTTTTCCGAAATATGTTGGAGCGAGCGTTTGGTTGTTGAAGAAATAGTTTGCCGTGAGGTATGGCTCACGGTGATACCAGTAGAGGCTGCCGCTTAGATCGTTTGTTCCGCCGCGCGTCACAAACTTGATTTGCACGGCACCATCGCCCGCACTTTCAGCGCCGGGCGCCGCAGTGGAGACGTTTACTTCGCCGATAGCATCGATACGAGGTCGCACAAACGTGAAGAAACCATCGTTTGAGCTGATCAGATTGTCCTGCACGTCGACGCCATCGAGAGTGATGTTGAGCGCGCCTTTTGGCAAGCCGTTCACTGTCGAAGTGCGAGGACGACCGGTTGTCTGAACGCCTGGAAGCAAAGTGACCAGGTCAAGCGCATCGCGTGAAGCCTGTGGTTGCTCGACGATTTGACGGCCGGTGATCGTTGTACCGACGGTGGCGCTCTGAGTTTGTATCAGCTCACCGCCGACGCCGACGACCTGGACCGTTTCAGTTGGTGTGCCGACTTCAAGCGCGACGTTGACACTCGAAGGAGTGCCGACGTCAACTTTGACGTTCTGCAGTACCGCGGTCTTGAATCCGGGCGCTGCAACGGTGACAGAGTAAAACCCGGAGATGAGCGCGGGGACATTGAACGTGCCGTTGTCTGCGCTCGTCGTGGTGAACTCCTGATTGGTAGCGGTGTTCTTGATAGTGATCGCGGCGCCTGACACAACAGCGCCTGTGGGATCGGAAATCGTACCGGCAATGGAACCGGTCGAACCGCTTTGCGCCATGATCGCTGACCCGCTGAGGAGCAGGAGGAGCGCGGTAGCGATTACAGATCGTTTCATGTATTAACCTCCAAAAAATTGAAGTCCAAAATGTGGAACACGGGAAAGCGTCTGGGGCCGCTTCACTGAAGTGTGGGCAAGCATTATTCCCTCAGTGCGTTGAGGGAAATGCGAAGAATGACGGGTTCTCAAGCTAGCGTTTGGGAGTGCAAGCTTTAGCTTGCCCGGTCGCGGTCAACGACTGGAAGTTAAAGCTTGAACTCCAAACGCTGGTCTACCTTTCTCCGCTGACTCTTGCTTAATTTGGATATTGATAGATTGGAATCTTGCTTGATTTGGATCAACGGTTGTTCCGATTTTAGGATGTGAATGTGTAAAAGCAGAGCTGGTGATGCTTCATGATCAAGAATCTGAAGCTGTACAATGCCCACTGTGGATCCTAAGCAAGAGAAACCGACGAGAGTGTGGAGCGACTGTTATCACGGAATTCAGCAGACCTTCTGCAAGAGGGATTTTAATGTATGCAACTATAAGTGTGTTGCTTTCTGCAATGATCGGATTGACTGGAACGATTGATGTTGCAGTGCAACAAACTAAACCATTAGACCACTTGGCCTGGCAGTATTCTAAGCGATCCCACATCGACAGCGTCGATGCTATTGCGAGGGGCTTTGCGCAAGACAAACCCATCATGGATCCAGACGACGGTAGCGGGACGAGCTTCGAACAAGATAAGCCACGGCTCGATCGGTTTGCTAAAGCAATCAAACTGAACAGCTCTGCTGACGCCTACATTATTGCCTACGGAGGATTGGTGAGCTACAAGAATGAAGCGCGCATCAGATTACGGTGCATCAGAAAGTATTTGACAACCACTCATCGCATTTCGGCCTCCCGTTTGAAATTGATCGATGGTGGCTATCGGGTTGAGAAAGCTGTACAGCTATTCCTCGTTGAACCTGGCGAGTCTGTACCGACTGCATTTCCGATCGTGAACCGAGAGGCTGTCCGAATAACCAGAGCACCTAAAAAGAAGTGCGGCTAGAGTGGATGAAGAAAAAGAAAGACTCTCCAAAACCCCTTCTAATAAGGCATGTAAGATTTGTTGCATTGACAGAGTTCTTCACATCCGTAAAATGCCTCGTAATCGGGTTATGGTTGCTGGGGTGAGGACAGTGACCGTGGAAAGCTGAATGCTTTCGCCCAGCCTTGAGAGGCCGGTCCAAAACCGGCCTTTCGGTTTTTAGGACACTCCACCACCGGAGAAGTCGGGCCAAAACGACCAATCCCAAAGACCTGGTTGTTTCTGTTAGCGGAGCACGGCGAGAATG
>DASTQB010000151.1:0-3165 GCA_035761985.1 Pyrinomonadaceae bacterium | reverse complement strand
CAGCTTCGGCGACGACATTGTCAACCTCGATTTCACCAACCTTCGTCTGACATCGATCCTTTCACCGGCGGTTCTCAATGAAGCACGATTCCAGTATGGCAGAGACAACGAGTCTCAGATTCCACAGGCGCCGGCTCCAGGTGAACCAACAACCGCTCCTGAAGGTCGCGCACCATCAGTCGCTTTAACTGGTGGCGTCACATTCGGCACTCCAAACTTTCTTCCGCGCGCGGCTTTCCCGGACGAAACCCGTTATCAATTTGCGGATACAATGACGATTACGAGCGGAAATCACACCTTGAAGTTTGGGTTAGACATTAACCACGTTAACGACGTGCTCGACAACTTATTCGATGTGAATGGTGCGTACAGCTACAACAACATCAACGACTTCATCATCGACGACGTAAACAGCCGATCCGCGATTGCAGGAGTGCGCTGCGTTCGCAGTACTCGAACGGCCGGCAGGTGTTACACGAGCAATTTCAGCCAGGCCTTTGGACCATCACGCTTTGAGTTCTCGACGACCGACTACAACTTTTTCGTACAAGACGACCTGCGCGTTTCCAAACGACTGACGTTGAACCTCGGCCTGCGTTACGAGTATCAGAAATTGCCTGAACCTCAGATCCCGAACCCTTTGCATCCGGCAACATCCCGGTTCCCAGCCGATAAGAACAACTTCGGTCCTCGGTTCGGGTTTGCTTACGACCTTACGGGCGATGGCAGAACTTCAGTTCGTGGTGGTTATGGAATCTACTTTGGCCGCATCATCAACTCGACCATCTCAAACGCCATCACCAACACTGGCACGAGTGCTGGACAAACTCGTGTTTTCGTAAGCCAGACCGCGGCGAACGCTCCGATTTATCCCAACGTGCTCCAGTCGGCGACTGCAGCAGGCGCGCCGAGCATCGTCGTGTTCGCGGAAAACATGGCAAATCCTGAAGTCCATCAGGCTGATCTGATATTCGAGCGCCAGATCGCGAGGAATACAGTAGTGTCTGCTTCGTACCTGTTGAGTATCGGTCGCAAGTTGCCGACGTTCGTCGACGTAAATCTTCCGTTTCCAACGCAGACGAGAACATTCACAGTCGTAGGTGGAGAACTGAATGGACAGCAGTTCACTATCCCGAGGTTTTCCGGGCGGATCGATCCTCGCTTCGGCTCAATCACGGAAATCAGAAGCTCTATCAACTCCGAGTATCACGCCCTCGTCCTGCAAGCCAATCGTCGTTTAACTCGAGGGTTGCAGTTTCAGACCAGCTATACGTTGTCGCGCGCCACTGATACGAATCAGGTATCGCAGACTTTTACTACCACTAACGTACCGTCTAATCCATACGATTTGAGTTCTGAATCGGGATATTCAAACTTCGACCGGCGGCATAAATTCGCGGCGAACGTGGTGTGGAGTCCTGGTATAGCATCCGACAGAAGTGCTCTCAGCAGGGCGGTGTTCGGAGGGTGGACGCTGGCGCCCGCGATCACGATCTTTTCGGGATTGCCGTTCACAGCGCAAGCGGACAACAACCTGACTGGCTCCAGCGGTGGCGGCGCTCGAGTGCCATTCATAACGCGTAATGCGTTTCGTGCGCCCGCTCAGGCGACGGTTGATTTCCGCGTCTCGCGGCGTTTTCGTTTCAGCGAGGATGTCAGTCTTGAACTTCTTGGCGAAGCGTTCAATCTCTTCAACAGGGTGAATGTTACCAGTGTTAACGACACGCTCTATTCTCTCGACTCGAGCAATCCCAACAATCTGAGGCTGATCACTGAACCGGATTTTGGTCTCCCTGGAAGCACTGGCCTGAATAATTCATTCTTCTTCCGCGAGCGGCAGATCCAGCTTGCGGTGAGGTTCCATTTTTAAGTGCGTGATTGTTCTTTTGAACTCGAACAAACCTGTCCGCGAACTCTGTAATCTCTGGTCATCTGCATAAAAGCTTCAGATCATTCACACAGAAGGACCGGAGACCGAGTTCGCGAAGACCACCGAGGCTTATTCCTTATCTGCCTCTACTCGCACTTTGCCCTTGCTGTGGGGCGTACTGCTCAGGGTTGCGATCGAATTTCTGTTTGCAGTCTTGACTGCAAAAATAATAGTCCTGACCCTGATACTGCGAGCGACCCGCCGCATTTTGCTCGTCAACTTCCATATTGCATACCGGATCGCGATGCGTGTTTGTCATGATGTCTCTCCTTGTTCTTTCTTACTGAGTTCTAAAGCAATAGTGATCGAATGATCTGTATGTGCGGTGTCTGGCGTCTCACTTTTCTGTCGTTTCGCTTCACAAGGTCGCATAACTAACCGCATAAAGTTAGTAACTGAGCGGGAGTTATTAGTGCACGTCTGAACTCACGGCTGGCATTTAAGTTGTTGAAATTTGCATACTCACATCAGATGAAGGGCGTTCCGCGATAAATGTCCGCGCCTACCTCACAAGTTCCCCCGAGACGAAACACGCGAGCCGGTCGGCGCAGAAAGAAGGGAACTGTAATGGGTGCTATGCAGGATCACACCAGGGATGAGGTTAATAACGAACGGCGACAGATACTGGGCCAGTGGGAACAGTGGCTCGAAACACCACTCATATTGTTGGGACTGCTGTGGCTCGTTCTGCTCGTGATTGAGCTTCGTTGGGGTCTTAGTCCTTTCCTGGAGACAACGGGCACACTCATCTGGGTGATCTTCATCCTCGATTTCGCCGTACGCCTGATCATTTCTCCCGATAAGCTGCAGTATCTGAAACAGAATTGGTTGACGGCAGTTGCCCTTGTCCTGCCTGCACTGAGGGTCCTGCGTATCGCTCGCCTGGCGCCGTTGCTACGCACGGCCCGGGCCGCTCGAAGTCTGCGGCTGTTACGTATTGTTACTTCGCTTAATCGAGGAATGAAAGCACTGAGTGCGAGCTTTGGAAGGCGTGGTTTCGGTTATGTCAGCGCGCTGACGGGACTTGTTCTTTTCGCTGGTGCGGGCGGTATGTATGCGTTTGAAAACGAGGTGCCGGGAGGACTGAATTCATATGGCGTGGCCCTTTGGTGGACCGCGATGTTGCTGACGTCAATCGGATCTGACTACTGGCCGCAAACTGCGGAAGGTCGGGTGCTGTGCTTCTTGTTGTCGTTATATGGTTTCGGTGTTTTTGGTTACGTGACGGCGGCATT
>DASTQB010000150.1:0-6656 GCA_035761985.1 Pyrinomonadaceae bacterium | reverse complement strand
CGAGTGTTCTACTGTTTGCTAATAGACCTCGCCCGGCGAAGAGGTCCGGGCGTAGACCAGCAGTGACTACAGCTTCAGCTTGTGCTGACAAATGCGGTTCCCTTCAACAAAATGCGACAGGTTATCTAAAACGGACAGGATTCACAAGATGGACCGGATTCACAAGAAACCTGCTATCTTGTACATCCTGTTTTAATCTCGTGAATCAACCAGAGAATCACCCCCAACTTGCACGGCGGCTCGGTCTATTCGACGCCACAATGATTGTTATGGGTGGCATCATCGGCTCGGGAATTTTTATGAATCCGGCCGTGGTCGCGCTCCAGGTCCGCACGCCGTTTCTGATCCTCGGCGCATGGATCGTCGGTGGTCTGTTCGCACTAGCCGCGGCGTTCATCTGGGCAGAGCTTGCCGCTTTGCGGCCCGACGTGGGCGGGCAGTATGCGTACCTGCGCGAAGCGTTTCATCCCGGAGTCGCATTCGTCTATGGATGGGTGTTGCTGCTCGTCATTCAAACTGGCGGCATGGCCGCTGTCGCGGTGACGTTTGCACGTTACTTCACTGAACTAACTTACCTCCCGCTCTCACATCCACTGCTCGCCGCAATCGTGCTTGCCTTACTCACGCTGATCAATTGTCTCGGAGTGCGCGCAGGTAGCACTGTGCAGAGCATACTGATGGTACTGAAGATCGTAGCCATCGCGGCGCTCGTCATTTGTGGGTTCCTGTTTGCGGAAGGAAGCACAACGACAACAGCGGGCCTGCTGGATCGACCAGTCTCAGCCGATCTCGTTACTGCGTTTGGCGCCGCACTTGTTCCCGTGATTTTCGCGTATGGCGGCTGGCAGACGGCAACGTTTGTCGCGGGCGAGATCAAAGAGCCACGAAAGAACCTGCCGCGCGGTTTGATCCTCGGCGTCACAGGTGTGGTCCTGCTTTATCTCGCGGCAAACGTGGTCTACATCAGCGTGCTCGGAACGTCAGGTCTCGCAGCATCATCGGCGCCGGCGTCAGAAGTGATGCGACGCGCACTCGGAGACTTCGGCGCACGTGCCATCGCGGCAGGAATCGCGATCTCGACCGCAGGATTTCTGAGTCAAAGCATGCTTACCGCGCCGAGAGTTTACTTCGCGATGGCGCAAGACGGACTGTTCTTCAAACAAGTCGGCACCGTCCACCCGCGAACGCGCGCGCCGATCGTCGCGATCGCGCTTCAGGGGCTGCTCGCCATCGTCATCGCACTGCTCGGAACTTACGAGCGCATTCTTAACTACGTTGTGTCCGTCGACGTAATCTTCTTTGGCCTCACCGCGTGCTGCATTTTCGTGTTTCGGCGCCGTGAAGCGAAGCCCATCACAAGAGTGCCCGGTCATCCGATCACCACCGTCCTCTTCATCACGGTTTGCGCGCTGGTAGTAATCAACACCGTCTATCGTTATCCTGAAAACACTTTGATCGGACTGGCGATCATGGTTGCAGGTATTCCCGCGTACCTGTTCTGGCAGCGAAGGAGCGACAGATGACGAAGGCGCGTGAGGTCATGGGTTCGGCATACATGAACTGGGCCAAGACCAGCTCGGTGGCGAAGTACAACCTTGCGACGAGTGGCATGGCAAACGTTAAGCTGCGCGAGCTTCGTATCTCGCTCGATGACCTCGAGATCACGAACGGCGGTTACGGTTATGAACCGCTGATTGAACGGATCGCGACGCGATATCGCGTCGCATCGGATTGCGTCGTGACTGCGGCGGGGACAACGTTTGCGAATCATTTGGCGATGGCGGCGCTGATCAAGCCGGGAGATGAGGTGTTGTTTGAGCATCCGGCGTACGAGCCGATGCTTTCTGTCGTTCATTACCTTGGTGCGGAAGTGAAACGATTCTCGCGAAAGTTTGAGAACGGGTTTCAGATCGGGCTGGAGGAGCTGGAGTCGCTTGTTACGCCGCGCACTCGTCTCATCGTCATTACCAACCTGCACAATCCGAGCGGCGTTCTGATTCCCGATTCGACGTTGAAACAGATCGGCGAGATTGCGAAACGTGTGGGCGCGCGTGTGCTCGTCGACGAAGTTTACATGGAGACGTTGTTTGAAGAGACGCCACGCACGTCTTTTCACCTCGGCAATGAGTTTGTTGTGACGAGCAGTTTGACGAAAGCGTTCGGACTAAGCGGTCTGCGATGCGGTTGGATCTTCGCCGAACCCGAACTCGCGCATCGCATGTGGTTGCTCAACGATCTATTTGCGGCCACTGCGGTCCATGCCGGTGAGCGTTTGAGCGTGGTTGCTATGCAGCAACTCGCAGACATCGGCGAACGTGCGAAACGGTTGCTGGATCAAAACCGGCAGTTGCTGAATGAGTTTCTCGATACGCGCGAGGACCTGGAAGTTGTCAGGCCGGAGTTTGGAACGGTGATGTTCCCGCGTGTGCGGCGTGGAACTTCGGACGAACTGTGTCGAGTGCTGCGTGAGAAGTATGAGACGTCAGTGGTGCCCGGAAGTTTCTTCGAGATGCCTGCGCATTTCCGGATCGGGATCGCAGTCGATACGGCGACGTTGAAAGCGGGGCTGGAACGTTTAGGGCAGGCGCTTGATGGGACCGTGACGGACGATTAACCAGTCGTGGACTTGTTCGGCGGCTTCGATGCCAACGCCGTCAGTCGTCATCCTGATCGGCGGTCCTGATGGCCAGTTGTCTTTCTTCAACATTGGACCACCGACAGCTTTGTAGTAAACGCTGCCTTCGAATTTCTTCTGTCCTGTCTTCGGTTCGAAGACCAGGATCTTTACGTCGAGATCCGGTGAGTCGAGAAAGATCGTGCCGTTCTGAAACTCATCCACATCGAATTCGAGCAGCACGACAATCGACTCCTGTTCCTGTTTGGCGCGCTTCACCGCTGCGTCGCGTTTCACTTCCTCAATTGACGTTGCGGTGACGTTATTCAACTCCCGGAGTCGTTTGAGAAAACTCGCGAAGATCGCGTCTTCACTCTCGAGGTGTTTCGACGAGACCTGTTTTCCGGCGATTACGGAAACGCGTTGTTTCAGCTCGCGTGCGTTGTTTCTGGGAGTTGTTTCAGAATCGCTTTGCGGTGTGACGGGCGGTTGAGTTGGTTTGGGAGCGCGCCGGCCCGATTGCGCAAAGGTCTGCGTCGCGAGCAGTAGCAGCAAGCTCGACGCCGCAAAAATGCCTCTTTGATGCCGGTTTCGCTGAAAGCCGGGGAGCATTTTCATGCGTTCATCTCCAGCGGTTTGACCTTAGAAGCGGCGCTAGTCTACAGGGTTGCAACGGGGTTGTCTAAGAACAATCAGAGTAGCCGCAGATTTCCACGGATGAACACGGATCGATCCGTGTTCATCCGTGGAATCTGGGGCTACTAAGGTGGGGTCAGATAAATCTGGACGGCGGCAGTTTTGCGCAATTCCTCCGCGTACGCGAGCGCCAGCTTTCGCTGTTCGAGCGCGAGCAATTGCTCCATGATTCCAAACTTCAGATCGTTGAAACTGCCCTGCATACGCGATTTATGCTGCTCGTAGTACGCGCGCACCTGGTCCTCAGTGATGATCGGCATCCTGAGCCTGACGTGCTGATCGATCAACGCCTTCGGCGTCGTCCCTTGTCGATTTGCTTCGTGCTGCAGCAGTAGATCATTGATTTTAAGATCCAGATCCTGCTTGCGTATGTTGTAGACCTGCTGTTGGACCTGGTAGATCAACGATTGCAATGCATGCTCGATGTCGCGCGCAGTGATCTCCCGGCCATCGACTGTCGCAAAGACGCGGGCGAGGTCAGCTTCATTTCTCGGCGCGGTGACGCGTAGACCAGAGGTCTCGACCTGCGCGCGACCTCGCAGCGCATTTGTAAATTCGAGCGCGCGCACCGTTTCTCGCTCGCTGCGCATGCGTGCGAGCACCGCGTTCTTCGCTGTCTTAAAACCCGGCGCGCCGCGGATTTTGTTTTCTTCGTAGTAGGCCTTTGCTTCCTCTTCGGTTGGCTCGACGATCTTCGATTTCACTTCCGACTCGAGCAGTTGGGCCACCGTCAATCCGCGTCTTTTTGCTTCGGCTTCGAGAAGAAGCCTGTTGATGTACTGATCGACTGCCTGGTTGCGCGCGGCAATCACCTGGTCCTGCACGACACTCACTTGTGTCCGTGCCTCGATGCTCAGATCGTCTTTGCGGATCTTCACTCCGTTGACGACGGCGAGCACACTGATCTGTGGCTTGTCTTCGCAGCCGCAGTCCTGAAGGGAAGAAATTTGGGTGAGCGCGAGAATCGAACTGAGCAGGAGCAGGTAAAACATCATCTATCCAGAATTCGAATTGCCTCGCGCGCGTAGTAAGTCAGGATGATATCGGCGCCGGCGCGCTTGATGCTCGTGAGTGTTTCCATCATCACGCGCTCTTCGTCGATCCAGCCCTTCTGCGCGGCCGCTTTGATCAACGCATACTCGCCGGAAACGTGATAGGCCGCGAGCGGCACGTCGAAACGTTCGCGGACCATCTTCAGCACGTCGAGATAGATCGTGGCAGGCTTGACCATGAGGAAGTCTGCGCCTTCCGCGTAATCGATCTCGGCTTCGCGCATCGCTTCACGCGCGTTTGATGGATCCATTTGATAGGCGCGGCGATCGCCAAACTCAGGCGCGCTCTGTGCCGCCTCGCGAAATGGACCATAAAGTCCCGAAGCGTACTTGACGGCGTACGACATGATCGCCGTGTTTGAAAAACCTTCCTCATCGAGCGCCTCGCGAATTGCTCCGACCTGGCCGTCCATCATCGCCGATGGTGCAACGATGTCGGCGCCTGCCGCGGCCTGGCTGACTGCCGTGCGTGCGAGGAGTTCGAGCGACTCGTCGTTGAGAACTTCGCGCCCGCGGACCACACCGCAATGACCGTGCGACGTGTACTCACAGAGGCACGTGTCGGCCATGATGATCATTTCCGGTGACGACTGTCGAACGGCTCTGATGGTGCGCTGCACGATGCCGTCTTCCGCGTAAGCACCCGAGGCGAGCGCGTCTTTTGACTCAGGAAGACCGAAGAGCATGATGCTGCGCACGCCGAGATCGTAGGCGGCGGCGACTTCGTTTGTGGTTTCGTCGATGGAGAGATTGAACACGCCGGGCATCGACGAGATCTCGCGGCGCACGCCGTTGCCGGGACAGACGAAGAGAGGCAGAACGAAGTTCTCAGGCGCGAGACGCGTCTCGCGCACGAGTGACCGGATCGCGTCGGTTTTTCGAAGTCTACGAGGGCGATGAATCATAGCTTTTGAAAACATTAACCACGGATGACACGGATAAAAAATCCGGATTTAAATCCGTGTTAATCCGCGGCAAAAATTACCATCGATGATATGCGGGATGGCCGGGTTTAACCGCCACGAACGTCCCGCGACACGTCGCGCAAACCTTGTCATGCGCGATCAGCTCACCTTCGACAATCGCGCGATCATCAGTCGCTTCAACAATCCGGGCCAACAGTTTCACCGGTCGATCACTCGGCGTCGGGCGCAGGAGTTTGATTTTGTACTCGGCCGTGACCGTACACGGCGGTTTATCGGCGCCAGTCTTCTGCATCAGGTGCCACGCCGCCGACCAGTTGCAATGGCAATCGAGCAGCGTACCGATGATGCCGCCGCTCAACATCCCTTCAAACGCTTCGTATTCCTTGCTCGGCTGCCACTCGGCCACGACCTCATTGCCATCGGGAAAACTGCGCACGTGCAGGCCCTTCGAGTTCGCGGGTCCACAGCCAAAGCAGGCGAGATTCGGAGCGTAAGTTTCCTGGATGCTGTTCATGTACGTAAACTTTGCCGGAGTTTGAATCGTTGGATCTTTCCAGTCGCAGTGTAGGGCAACTCCGGCACAAACACGTATCGTCGCGGTTGCTTGAAGCGCGGTAACGCCTCAGCCGCCGCTGCGCGCAGCTCGTGCTCGAGTTGACCTGTTTCGGATTCTACATCCTGCTTCACAACAAACGCACACGCGCAGGGAAGGTGATGGGAGTCAAAATCTTCGACCACGGCCGCACGCGCCACGCCCGGATGCCGCAGCAACACGCCTTCGACCTCTACCGGCGAAACCCACTGCCCGCTCGACTTGAAACAATCGTCGCTGCGACCCATGTGATACCAGTAACCGTCAGCATCGCGACGATAGAGATCGCCTGTGCGGACCCAGCCGTCGACGAAAGTTCGCGCGGTCGCGTCCGGCCGTTGCCAGTAACCACGTGCGGCGCTGTCGCCTTTGATCCACAGGTTTCCTTCTGCGTCTGCCGGCGCCGGGTTGCCGGCTTCGTCAAGCAGCCGCGCCTCGTAGCCCTTGAGGAGCCGGCCGCTGCTGCCGTAACGCACGTCGTTTTCATGATTCGACATGAACATGTGCAGCATCTCAGTTGAACCGATGCCGTCGAGCAGTTGCACGCCAAACTCGCTTTCCCATTCTTCGCCAAGATGCGCCGGCAACGCTTCGCCCGCCGAGACACACAATCGCAGACTCGAGCAATCGAGCTTGTTATTGCTGCGATGATGTTCGAGCAGAAGGTTATAGACCACCGGCACGCCGAAGAAGATCGTCGGGCGATGCTCGCTGAAGATCCGCGCGATCACCTCCGCGCTCGGTTTTTCGCAGCAGAGGATTGTCGTGGCGCCGTT
>DASTQB010000149.1:0-6213 GCA_035761985.1 Pyrinomonadaceae bacterium | reverse complement strand
TTTCATTCGGATGAACCTCCCTGACGAACGCCGGCTCGCATCGGGACGAGACGGGACTTAGAGCTGTAAGTGAGAAAGCGTGGAAGCATATACACTTCGCGCCTGCGGATGTCAATAAATTGATTTTGGAGTGCGGCACTTGATTTGAAGTGCCTCAGTGGCCGCCCCTTCGATTACTAAAGCGTTTTTTGTGGCGAAAAGGGGCCACAGGATTTGCGACGAAAAGAGGCCACAGGATTTGCGACGAAAATAGGCCGCAGGCTCGATTGAGTTTGCGGTCCGGGGATTGGTTGAGTTTGCGATCCGGTATTGGTTGAGTTTGCGATCAACTCAACGCCGAAGGCGTTCGCTAATTCCAGCCCAGGGTTGGAGCGCAGCTTCGCTCCAACCCTGGGGAAAGCACAAAAAGGGCCTTCAACCCTGAAAGGGTTCGCCAACCGTCTAACCCCTTCCGGGTTGAATACAAACCTGCAAATTAGCGACCCCAGGGTTGTCGCTCGCGCTCCAACCCTGGGCTGGAATTAGCGAACGCCTTCGATGTTATTACCGTGAAGCACGAAAAAAGCCTTCGATGTTATTACTGAGAAGCACGAAAAAAGCCCTCGGCGTTATTAACGGCGTGTTGTATTCGTAAGCCGTGCGTCGAGTGATAGCGAACCGGCGCCGACGATCAGTAAAAAGATAGAGCCGAGGAGCATCGAGAAGTCGGTGCGGGACTCGTGCATCATTCCCCAGAAGCCGTAATACGGAAGATTGCGGAGACTGAATCCCCAGAAGCCTTGTCCCAAAAGAATCGGGACCTTGGTGGAAAGAATCGCGACGAGCATGTTGATGATCAGCGGAATCGCCGCGAGCCGCGTGAGTAGACCAAGCAGGATCAGCGCGCCGCAAACGATTTCGACAACGCCCACGAACGGCCCCATCACGTCTGGCGAGGGAATTCCGATCTTTGCAAAACGTCCCGCGCCGTTTTCAGCCGGGTAGAGAAACTTCTGTACGCCTTCCGACAAGAACACGCCGCCCACTACGAGACGAATGAGAATCACTGCACCAGGAGCGTTCGTTCGAAGTAATTTCTCCATATAAGAAACAGCAGTATCAGGATAAACACACAACCATGCAACGGCAGTTTCGGTTAATCGGGCTTGTAATCTCTCCTTGAGGTTCTGCAAACTATCGGAAATGCCGGCACAAGCACTTCGTTACCAACGTGAGAGAAACGCCATTGTCCCGGTGCGCACTCTCGCGAACCAGGCGTTCTCGCGCGCAGCGGGCGCGCCGCTCATCGCCGGCAACGACGTGCGCCTGCTCAAAGACGCGAAAGAAAACTACCCTGCATGGCTCGACGCCATCGCCGCTGCTGAACGTTACATTCACTTCGAAAGCTACATCATTCACGAAGACGATCAGGGTTGGCTATTCGCGGAAGCACTCATCAGAAAAGCACGCGAAGGCGTAAAGGTGCGCCTCATCTACGACTGGCTCGGCGGCCTCGGCAAAGCGTCGCGCTCGTTCTGGAAGACTTTGCGTGCAGGCGGCGTCGACGTGCGTTGCTACAACCCTCCGCGATTCGATTCACCACTGGGCTGGGTGAGTCGCGATCATCGCAAGACGTTGACCGTCGACGGCCGGATCGGTTTCGTCACCGGACTATGCGTCGGACGCATGTGGGTCGGCGATCCGAAGAAAAAACTGGAGCCCTGGCGCGACACGGGAATCGAAGTACGTGGACCATCAGTCGCGCACATCGAACAAGCATTCGCACACGTATGGGACTTGATTGGCGACGAGTTACCAGCGGACGAGATCTCACGTGTGAATGCGATCGAGGAAGCAGGCGACGTCTCACTTCGCGTTGTCGCCAGCGAACCTGTCAGCGCGGGCATGCTGCGCGTCGACCAGCTCGTCGCAACTCTCGCACGCGAACGACTGTGGCTCACTGACGCGTACTACGCAGGAACAACTTCATACGTGCAGGCCCTACGCGCCGCCGCAAGAGACGGCGTCGACGTGCGTTTACTCGTGCCGAGTGCTTCCGACATTCCTATCCTGAAACCCTTGTCGAGAGCGGGATACCGTCCGTTGCTCGAAGCCGGCGTGCGCGTGTTTGAATGGAACGGAACGATGCTGCACGCCAAAACCGCGGTCGCCGACAGCAACTGGGCACGCGTCGGTTCTACAAATCTCAACGTCGCGAGCTGGTTTGGCAATCTCGAACTCGACGTCGTCATCGAAGATGGTCCATTCGCCGTCGAACTGGAAGAGACCTATCTCAACGATCTCGAAAACGCGACCGAGATAGTTCTCGATGCACGGCACAGACTACGTGTGCCAAAAAACCGCCCGCCGCATCTTCAGCCGGTGACCAGCGGCGGCGGCAGTGGTGGACGCGCGGCGGCCGGAGCGATTCGTATCGGTAACGCGGTCGGAGCAGCATTCACGAACCGGCGTGTGCTCGAACCAGTCGAAGCGCGCATCATGGTGACGGCAGCGTTTTTGATGCTGGGTCTGGCGGTGCTGTTCTGGTTCTTTCCGCGTTCGTTGACGTACCCGCTGATCGTCATACTGCTCTGGGTCTCGTTTGCCCTGCTTTACAGAGCCTACAAACTCGAAGTGCACGGCGAGGAAGCGAATGCGCTCGAACGCGAGCGACTCGAAGTTGCCGAGAGACGCAAAGAACGAGAGGGCATTTAAAGCTGGACGCTGGCCCACGCAAAAGATAAAGTCAACCTTCCATGCCTACAGAAACTCCTCCTTCCCAAACATCCGTAGTGCAAAGAGGTGAGACGCTCTCATTCGCGCGGCGCGTGCTGGTTGCAACGCTCGTCGTCGTGGGCGTTTTGCTGCTGCTGTTGTTTATCTGGTATGCGGCAGACCTGCTCATGCTCGTCTTCGCCGCCGTACTCATCGCGATCCTCTTGCGCACTCTCACTGACTTCGTGCAACACAGAACGGGCCTGGGGTACGGTCTGTCACTCACGATCGTTTCGGTCGGTCTGGTAGTTCTGATCGCCCTGACGGTGTGGTTGGTCATGGATCGTATCGTCGAGCAGATGGGCCAACTGCGAACGCTCCTTCCGCAAGCGATACAGAACGTGAACGCGTACATCGCACGATACCCCTGGGCGCAGAATGCGGTCGATAACCTGCCGAACCCCGCTGACTGGGTTGCGGCGCGCGGCGGCACCATCGTCTCGCAATTTGCCGGATTGGCATCGAGTACCCTCGGCGGGATTGTTAACGCGATCATCGTGTTCATCATCGGTGTGTACCTGGCGTCGCAACCCGACATCTACGCGCGCGGTCTCAACCATCTCGTGCCGTTCGGATATCGCGCTCGTCTTGGAGAAATTTTAAATACGAGCCACGTGGCATTGCAGCGCTGGCTGCTGGGCCGTTTCGGCCTGATGTTTCTCAACGGCGGACTGACGGCGATCGGCTTGTGGATTCTCGGTGTGCCACTCGCTTTCACGCTCGGCGTCCTGGCCGGAATCCTCAACTTCGTTCCAAACTTTGGACCATGGGTCGCTGCGATACCCGCTGTGCTGGTCGCGTTTTTACAGGGACCGCAGCAGGCGTTATACGTTGGACTTTTGTACATCGCGTTGCAGTCGATTGACGGCTACGTATTGACGCCGATCGTCGACCGCAAAAGCGTCGAGCTGCCGCCCGTGCTAACGATCGTCGCGCAGATCTTACTCGGGTTGGGATTTGGGTTCATCGGTATTTTGCTGGCGTCGCCGCTGACGGCCGTAGTGATGATTCTTGTGAAGACACTTTACGTTGAAGATCTGTTAGGTGACAGGATGACATTCGAAAAAGTCACGAGGCGCAGACCCGCGAAGAAACAGCGTGCTACTCAAGAGTGAAGTCGGCGACGATCGGCAAGTGGTCCGAGGCGACCAGGGCCAGACGGCTGCGATGGACCATGATGTTTTTCAACTGCAGCGCCGGATCGTGATAGATGTGATCGAGATGCACCAGGGGAAGTACGCCCGGGTACGTGCGGGCTCTGCCGAAACGCTGCTCGGGTTCAGCACAGTTCAGATGATAACTGAGCATCTGCGTCGCGAGTCCTCGCGTCCACTCGTTGAAGTCCCCAAGCACGATTCTTCGCGCCTGAAGATCTGATTCACCGTTGATCACGTCGCACAACCGGCGCGCCTGGTAACGCCGTTCGAGAAACGCCGTGCCGAGGTGAACGTTGTAGATCCGGAGCAGCGTGTCTTCGCGTGGCGCGATCCTGACCTCCAAACATCCACGCGGTTCATTCTTCCGCCACGTCAGATCGTGGTTCTGCTCTTCGACGATCGGAAATCGACTGAGCAGTGCGTTTCCGTAAGCCGCACCGCGCAAACGCCGGTTCTCGCCGATGCGGAAGTCGTAACCCAGCTCTTCCGCAATCGCGTGAACCTGGTTGTACTCGCGCTCCGGTTCATCCAGCCCCACGACTTCCTGCAGCGCAACGATGTCAGGCTGGATCTGTTTCAACACGGCGGCGATACGCATCGGGTGCACACGCCGATCGAGCCCGCGACATTTGTGAATGTTGTAGGTTGCGATTCGAAACGACGACATCGCGGATTTCATGCCATAAACGGCACGAGAGTTCAAATGCTCGCCGGGTGAGTTAATAAACTCCCGTTCGCGGGCGTTTAGTTTCAAGGACAAAAATGGAAAACTGCCTTATCGAGACGCGAGGGCTGACCCGCCGTTTTGGACAACAACTCGCCGTGAACAACGTGAACTTATCAGTGCCCGCGGCGGGCGTGTACGGGTTCCTCGGCCCAAACGGCGCGGGTAAAACGACCGCGATTCGCATGTTGCTCGGACTGATTCGTCCGAACGCGGGTGAGGTGCGACTCTTTGGCGAGCCGCTCAATGGAAATCAGCGATCGCTAATGCGGCGCGTCGGCGCGTTGGTTGAGGCGCCTTCGCTTTATCCACATCTCACGGGCCGCGAGAACCTCGAAGTGACGCGGCGTTTGCTCGGCGCGCCACGTCAGTTGATCGATGCCGCACTCGAAACGATCAAGCTGACGAAAGACGCCGGGCGTTGTGTGCGCGAGTATTCGCTGGGTATGCGCCAACGGCTGGGTTTGGCCGTGGCGCTACTCAACAAACCCGAGTTGCTCATTCTCGACGAACCGACGAATGGTCTGGATCCCGCCGGCATTCACGAGATGCGCGATCTGATTCGACGTTTGCCAAATGAGTTTGGAGTCACGGTGTTTCTGTCGAGTCACCTGCTCGGCGAAGTGGAACAGACGGCGAGCCACATCGGGATCATTCATGAAGGAAGTCTTTTGTTTCAGGGTACGCTTTCCGAGCTTCAGTCGAAACAACAAACACGACTAACGGTCGGCGTGAAGCAGATCGACGATGGCATCGCATGTTTGACGAACGCTGGTTGGGACGTGCAACGCGTCGATGGACTGCTGAGCGTGTCGGCGCGAGCGCCGCAGGATGCGATCGAGATCAACCGGTTGCTGGTGGAGCGACGTCTTGACGTGTTTCATCTCTCGCTTGCCGCGGCATCGCTCGAAGACATTTTTCTCACGCTAACGAAGAGGTCCGCATGACGTCACTCTTTCGCGCACTCCACGCCGAGTTATTAAAACTGAAACGCACGCTCGCGTTTCGCGTGATCTTCGTGCTGCCGTTTCTGGTTGCGTTGCTCCAGTTCTTCATCATCTGGCGCACGCCGAGGTTTGGTCCAAACGTCAATTTCTGGCACACGCTGCCGACGAATTCGCTACAGGTGTGGGCCGTGTTCATGATGCCGCTGCTGATCACCCTTGAGACCGCGCTGCTCAATGGCGTCGAGCATTCCGACAAGCAGTGGAAGCATCTGTTTGCACTACCGATCCCGCGTCATTCGATCTACTTCTCAAAACTGGTCGTGGCCCAGGCTCTGATTCTGGTGAGCACGTTCGTGCTTGCTGTGCTGACGGTGTTGGTCGGCGTGGCGGCGACTCACATGAAACCGGATCTCGCTAACGCAGGTCCGGTTCCGTATCTGTGGATTGCGAAGCAGACGGCGTACGTGTGGCTGGCGAGCTGGCTGATCATCGCGATACACACGTGGATCAGCATGCGCTGGTCGGGTTTTGCGATCGCGCTCGGCGCCGGAATTGGTGGAACGTTCTTCGCACTGTTTGCGGCGAGTGCGTCGGTAGGGAAGTACTATCCGTGGTTGCTGCCGATGAACAT
>DASTQB010000148.1:0-2382 GCA_035761985.1 Pyrinomonadaceae bacterium | reverse complement strand
GGGCGCGAACCCTAATGCTTCGAGGATTGCAGCCATTGCTTCCGGATCGGCAATCTCAGTCTCTTCCTCGAGCCGCTGCTTGATCGATGATGCGCCAGGAATACGTTTCTTATAAGTTAACGTCGCATTCTTGCCCACGCGCCGCATACGCAAAATAGATACACCCGTCTCGATAGCGCCACCGCTGTAAAGTATGTTTTCCTCGAATTCTTCTCCTTCAAGACTCGCGCCGATTTCCGACAAACGCCGCAACACGGCATCTCGCTGCCGTTTCGTCAGTCGAAATTTTTTCTCGACTTCAATCATGCCTGCCTCGCCCAACGCAGCGCTTCCGGAATCGACGCGCGCTTGCCGTACATCAGCATACCCACGCGATAAACTCGCGCCGCCAACCACATGATCAGCAACACACTACCAAACCCAATTATGAGCGACAACGCGATCTGCCAGAACGGCGGAGTTTGTGTCACGATGCGCACGAGCATCGCCACAGGCGCTGACAACGGCATCATCGATACCCAGAACGAGAATGTCGAATCAGGACTGCGGCTCACCGGGAAGAACAAGTAGAAACTGATCACGAGGATCAGGATTATCGGCATCGCGAGTTGCCCGCCTTCCTGAGCGGTCGTGACCATCGATCCAACGAGCGCGTAGATCGTTGCGTAGATGAAGTAACCAAGCAGGAAGAAGAGACCGAAGTAGATGAAATGTGAAAACGGGATCGTGGGAATGCTCGCCCTCAAACCGCTCTGCGCGAGAAGGCCCACGCCGTAAAGTGCAAACACACTGAACGCGAGCGCCCAGATCGTGAGTTGCGTCAATGCTACGAGTGAGACGCCGACGAGTTTGCCCATCATCAGTGCAAACGGTTTCACTGAAGAGAACAGGATCTCGGCGATGCGGGTTTCCTTCTCTTCGATCACTGCACCCAGGATTATCTGGCCGTACATCAGTATCGACAGGTACATGACAAAGCCAATGCCAAACACGAGGGCGAAACTGCTTGTTCCCGACTCGCGCTCCTGTCCGACAGCTCCGACCTTTGCCGACTGCAACTCCACCGGCTGAAAAAGCTCCTGCCTTGTTTCAGTATCAACCTTGGCGTCGATGAGTCGTTGTTCGCGCACCGCGCGATTCAGCGCGGACTGAAGTACACGCGCGGAGATCAGATCACCGGGATTGCGGTTGATAAATTCCGCCTGTCCGTGATCGATAAAATCCGGCGGAAGGATCACGTAACCGTCGAGTTCTCGCGCGCGCAAACGCTGGTCCAATGCCGCTCTGATCTGATCGATCGGCTGGTTTTCAGCAGGCACTCTCTCCAGCACGAAGTTTCCGAATCCGCGCGTGCGGCGACGTTCGGCTGGGTTGCTGGTAACACGCGCCTCTTCACGCGGCTCATCGCCAAACAGCGCCTGGTTGAAATGGTCGTACATCTTGCCGGTCTGGTCCACGACAGCCACACGCATCGGTGAACCCGCGTCGATCGTGAGAATCACTGCCGGCACGATGCCGAACAACGACATCACGAGCGGCAGCAAAACAGTCGAGACGATGAACATCTTCGCGCGCACACGCTGCATGTACTCGCGTTTGACGACGGTCAGAAACTTTCTCATGCGTGTTCAGTCACTTTCGTGATGAAGATGTCGTTCAGACTTGGTTCAACCATCTCAAACTTTCCGATAACAGCGCCGGAATCGATCAAACGTTTCAATAGCACTTGCGCGTCGGCGCCTGCAGCTAGCAGCGCCTGTGCCTCGTCTGAATGGCGCACGAGTTTGCTCACGAGCGCGGGATCGTCGAGTACGCCGTCGCCGCCTTCACAACGAACAGCGACGGAGTTGCGTCCAAAACTGCTCTTGATGTCGCGCAAACTTCCTTCAAAAACTTTCTGCGAACGATTTAGCAGACAGATGTCGTCGCAGACCTTCTCGGCGACTTCCATCTGGTGAGTCGAGAAGATGATCGTCTTTCCGGCGCGTTTGAGATCGAGAACGATATCTTTCAGTAACTCGACATTGATCGGATCGAGTCCGGAAAACGGCTCGTCGAGGATCAGCAGATCGGGATCGTGGATCACGGAGGTGATGAACTGGATCTTCTGCTGCATTCCTTTCGAGAGCTCCATCGATCGTTTGTTCTTCCACTCGGACAGCTTCACTCGCGCGAGCCATTCATCGATTTTGGCTTCGATGGATTTACCGCGCACGTTCTTCAACTCCGCGAAGAAGCGAAGCTGGTCCACCACTTTCATGCGACGATAGAGCCCGCGTTCTTCCGGCAGGTAGCCGATTCGATCCTGCACGTCTGCATCGATCTTGCGGCCAAACAATGCGATGTCTCCCGAATCCGGGGCAGTGATGTTGACGATCATCC
>DASTQB010000147.1:0-3957 GCA_035761985.1 Pyrinomonadaceae bacterium | reverse complement strand
CTGCTTAACACCACCGGACGCCCATCTATGAACAAATATCGTATGCGGGTCCGAATTTCGAGCAAATCGCCGTCAGTGACGACCAGATTGGCCATCTTTCCCGCCTCGATCGAGCCCAAACGGTCTGCAACGTTCATGATTTGCGCGGGGTAGAGCGTCACTGACTTCACCGCGTCAGCCTTCGACAGCCCAAAAGCCGCCGCCATGCCTGCGTACTGCGCCAGATTTCGCACTTCCGCGCCCGCGTCGCCGGTGGAAATAGCGAAACGAACGCCAGCCTGTTGAAGTTTCGCCGGTTGTTCGTAAAGAACGTCGTATGGGTCGTCTTGACGGCTCGGGAGGGAGAACACGCCGGTCAGGATCACGGGCACGTTCTTCTCTTTCAACAAACTCGCCACTTTCCACGCATCGTTGCCGCCGAGGATGATCGGCTTGAGTTTCATCTCTTCCGCAAAGCGAAGGGCGCCACGGATTTCCGCCTCGCGATCGGCGCGGAAGATCACCGGCTGCTCGCCGCGAACGTATGGTATGAGCGGTTCCAGAACGACGTTGCGATCGGGACGCGGTAAAGACTTGTCTTTCGCGTACGCGTCCTGCGCGCGACCGTATGCCTCGGCGTCGCGCAACATCTTTCGAATCTCGTCGACGCGACGCTCGTTGGCTGTCAGGGTTTCGGCGAGGTTCGCCGGTGGTTGAAAGCCGCCAAAACCGCCGCCGCCACCGCCGATGCGCGGGTAGTTGATCACGAGCGCGAAATTCGGAACCACCGCCATCTCTTTTTGCGCAGTGCCGAGCAGGTTGATCAAGGCAGCCTGGCCAGAGATGAGGCCGCCGGTCGGCGCGGTCAACGTGGTGGTGATCCCTTCGACGCGCGTCACGGCGATGTGAGCGCTATGCGGATTCACAGCGGTGATTGCTTTCGCATTCGGGTTTAGATCGCCGACTTCAGAAGTATCAACAGTGCCCGCCGCGCCCTGCGGAATTTCAACGAGTCCCATGTTCGTGCCGGCGTCGATCATTCCGGGATAAACAGACAGGCCACTGCCGTCGATCGTCTGTGCACCGGCAGGAACTGAAACGCCGGCGCCGACGGCTTGAATCTTTCCATCGCGAATCACTACGGTGCCGTTTTCGATGTCAGGACCACTCACGGTCACGATGCGTGCGTTGCGAATCGCAAATGTGCCGCGTGGAGGAATGACGCCCTGCTGCGTGGTGGGATTTCCGACCTGCTGGGCCAACACCGAACCGGCGCAAACGATAATTGCTGCCAGGACTTTGATCATTTCGCGTTCTCCGTTTTTAAATAGGACCTATTCGGCCTAGATTTCGCCGAGGAGCTATGGCTTCTCTTCCTCGATTTCCTCGCCGCCTTCGTGTGTTGGACGGCGGCGGCGTGGGCTAGCCGGCGACTGGCCTTGTGCCGGTGGCTTGTTCGGTTCGGCTTGCTCGAGTGTTGCGCGTTCTTTCGCCAGATCAGGACGGCGTGCGAGATCCTGTTCGCGGTCAAAGAAAACAACGCCGTCGACGAACGTCGTGTTAACACGCGAATAGACGCTGAACGGATGTCCATTCCAGATCGCCAAGTCAGCATCCTTGCCGACTTCGATCGAACCGACACGATCCTGAATGCCGAGTTGAATCGCGGGATTCAACGTAACGAGCTTGAGCGCCTGTTCTTCAGTGAGGTCGCCCCAGTGCATCGCTTTTGCAGCTTCGATGTTCAGGCGGCGTGCACGCTCGTCGGAGTCGGAGTTCATGGAAACAACTACGCCCGCGCGCGTCATGATCGCGGCATTGTAAGGGATCGCATCGTAGGCCTCGATCTTGTAGGCCCATGAATCGGCGAAGATCGAAGCGCCGCCACCGTGCGCGGCGATCTCTTTCGCCACTTTGTAACCTTCGAGCACGTGCTGGAACGTTTTGATCTTGAAGCCTAGCTCGTCAGCAAGACTGATCAGCATCAGGATCTCGCTTGCGATGTAGCAGTGGGCGTGAACGTAACGTTTGCCTTCGAGGATCTCGACGAGCGGTTCAAGTTGCAGATCTCTTCTCGGCGGGATCGCGTCCTTGTTCTTGCCTTTGTCGGCGCGATACTCGTCCAACGCTCGCTTGTAATCACGCGCGCGCGTAAACGCATCGCGTATCACTTCTTCCTGGCCCATACGCGTGTTTGGATAACGACGCGGAACGCCAGGCCGGGTGGGCAGGCTCGATTGCTTCACGTTTTCGCCAAGCGCGAACTTGATCCCCGGCATCGCTCCGGGAAAAAGAAACTCGTTGATGGGCCGTCCATACTTGATCTTCACGACGGTGTTGAGCCCGCCGATCGGATTGGCTGAGCCGTGCAGCAGGTTCAACGTCGTAACGCCGCCTGCGAGTGCGCGATAAAGATCGACGTCAGTTGGATTCAGCACGTCTTCGGTGCGCACCATCGAAGTCACTGCGAGTGTGCCTTCGTTGAGAGTGTCGAGCATTGAATGCGAATGCGCGTCGATGATGCCGGGCAAAACGTATTTGCCGGTCGCGTCGATGATGCGGGCATTTGCAGATGCGTTCAGATTTTTCCCGACACCGGCGATCTTGCCGTTGCGGATCAGCACGTCTGTGTTCTCGAGCGTGCCGCGCGTAACGGTGAGCACCGTCGCGTTGCGGATGAGAGTTTCCGGCGAAGTTTGCTGCGCATGGACCACGTTGACTGAGAGCGCGGTGGCGATGGCGACAAAGAGGAGTTTGATTCGTTTCATTGTTTACTCCGTTTAGTTAGTTCGGCTGACCGGCTCGCATGGCCGTGAATGTTCCGGGCTGGGAACCCACGATCGTGACGCTGCCACGGATCTGATCGTTTGCTAACGTGCCCGCAAACGTTGCTTCTCTCGTTTGTCCTTCGACGTTGAGTGCAACGGTAAAACGAACTTCACCGGCGCTCGTAGTCGATGCGTTCGAGATGTCACCTGCGCCGAACGGACCGGCGATCGAACCGGTGAGTCGATCTCCCTCTTGCTGCAGATCCAACCAGATGGTCCGGTCGCCCGGGCCCAGGTTGACGTTGACCGACCACCTTCCACTCAAGTTCGTCCGACCACGATCTCCGGCGGGTGCAGGCCTGAGATCAACCGGACGGCCGTCGATGAAAACGTGGGCCACACGGCTGTTGCGATCGAAAAGATCGCCACGCGTGACGGTCAGGTTCGCGATCTTTCCGGCCTCGATCGATCCGAGTTGATTCTGCACACCGAGGATCTCCGCGGGCCAGATCGTGAAAGCGCGCAACGCGTCGGTTGCTTGAAGACCGTTTTCGATCATCCGGTTGGCGTTGACCATCAGATCCGTCGCGTTCTGCAACGAGCCTGACTGAAACGCAAAACGGACGCCGGCTTTGACGAGTTTGCCCGCAGTCTGTTGTGCTTCGACGCGATCGCGAAGCACGCGCAGCGGTTCGGGCTCGGCTTCAGGCATCGCAACGGTCGTGCGCCGTGGCAGGTTTAACGACAGCAACACCGGAACGTTCTGTTTCGCCAAACGTTGCGCCACTCGATCCGCCTCACGTCCACCGGCGATGATCAGCCGGAGCTTGAATTCCGAAGCGAGATCGAGCGCGCGGTTTATCTCGCGTTCACTGTTTGCCTGCATCACGACCGGCATGCGGCCTTCGATCACGGGAACAAGCGCCGCGAGCGAACGATCGGTCTCAGGACGGCGCGTGCCACGCGGCGCCCGGTCGTAGATCTGCATCGAGTCGCGATAGCGCTGCGCGTCGTACATCATCTGTCGCAGCGTCGCGATAACGCCCATCAGCGAGCCCGGATACTGACCACGCAGCGGCGTAAAGCCGACGTGCATCGCGACGGGCGAACGCACGATCATCCGTTGCGGCGTGTCGCCGGAAAGGTTGATCAGGGCGGATTGGCCCATCCAGATGCCCGTGCGCGGCGCCGTGAGCGCCGTCGTGATCCC
>DASTQB010000146.1:0-15631 GCA_035761985.1 Pyrinomonadaceae bacterium | reverse complement strand
AATAAACGCAGATCAGCGTTTATTCGCGTTCATCTGCGGCTTTAATCAGAAAAGTCTGCGCAACACGAGCCGGCCGAAAAAGTTTCCACGCGGATCGCCCGGCGCGCGCTTCAGCGCCGCAACGTAACCAAACTCAAACCGCGCCATCACGATGTCGAGCTGAATCCCACCACCAGCGCCATAACGCGTCGGCGTGTTCGCACTTGCTGGTCCAAGGTGCGCTACGTCAAACAGCAGCAACGGCTTCACCGCGAAGATGTTCGCGTAATCGGCGATGAAGTTAGTGATCGGCAGTATCTCGTTCCTGAACAGACTTTCAATCTCCGGCTGCACTTTCCGTTTCGCTGCTGCGAGCGCGTCGGTCGCAGCCTGGAGTCGCCGGTCTTCTTCCGGCGTGCGATTCGGCTTGTTAACCAAACGCAGATCGTTCTTCTCCTGGTCCGTCAACTGGTCGCGCGCCTGTTGACTCACCATCAGGTTAACGCCACTCACACTCACGAGCGTCTTCACCGTCGATTTCAAATCGCGGCAGATATTCGCGTCATCCGGTACGTGACCTTTAAACTCCTCGTCACCTTCTCGCATCCTCGACACTGCTACCCACTCGTACGGGATCAACGGACGCGACCAGCCAGGCACAGGAATGCTGACATTCACATTCGCATGCCAGTAAGACGTGCCACCGAGCGTGACGTTGCCGGCCTCGACTCCAGCTTCGTTTTTGCCGAGACTCCGCAACACTGGTCCAAACGGAAACCTCGTCACGTTTCGTGCGCTGAGCTCGTCGTAAAGAAACTGTCCCGACGGGCTGCCGCCAAAGAAAAGTGCGTAACCGGGAACCTCGCCCCAGGTGCGTCCCGCGCCTGCGAGCACCTCGACGCCAATCGTCGACGGATTTTTCCTCGCTTCGCCGGGTTTCGCGTCCGGATACGAAGTCCAGCATGAACGGCCGAGTTCGGGTGGCGTGATCTCGTGAAAGTGTTTCTTCCTCGCGATCACAAACTCCTTTCCGTAACCGGCGAGAGCGGCGAAGCGCCTGTAAGAACCCGTCACACCGGCAAAGCTGTTGTTCTCGTACCACACTGCCGCGCGCGTCAATCCTTTCGCGATCATGCCGTCGGCGAGTGCTCGCACTTTGAGCGCGCTCTCCGAGTTGATCTGCGGCGCGAAACTTCCATCGCTGCTGAAAAGCTGGTTACGCGAATAGCGATAACCGCCGCCGAGCTGAATCAACTTCACCGGGCTGTTTCGCAAACGCAGATCGGTGTTGAAGTCGAGCCACGCGGCGTTTCTGAAATAGTCGCCTTCGCCCTGCGGCACACGACTGGCCGCAAAACCAACATCAAAGCCCGCGTCCTGCAACCAGTTCAACGGCTTGGTCCGTGAAAAGTTGAGTTCCGTAGCCGTGTCGTAGTAACGCTCCGTCAACGACTTCAATCCGCGCAATCGCAACAGCAGTTTTGTGTCTCGCGCTGGAGGGTCGGCGGCTGGTTCTTCCTGTTGCGAAGAGGAGCCCGTGCCGCCGAATTCGAATGTTGCCTCCAGGTCTTCATCAGGGGCGGGTTGGACGGGTGTTGCAGCAGCAGCAGGCGCCGCGCGCGGCGCTGCTCGTTCGTGATCACTTCCGAAGATCTTGCTGAGGTCGAGAAGATCCGTTGCCGTGTCGATCTTGGGCGCTGGTCCAAAACGTTGGTCCTGAGTGACGTCAAGATCGGGATTGAGTGCCAGCAATGGGCGCGGCATTGCTCCGTACAGCGTGGCCAAACCCGATCTCGGGAAGAGCAGCAGGTAAGGACTCGCGTTGAGTGCATCGACGTCGACAAAGTAACGCTTGATCGTGACGTCGACGCAGCCGGGACTTCCCGGAAACAGTTTTTGACACTCCGCCGGATCGATTATCTCAACGCACTCGAGCCACGTTCGCCCGGCTTTGACCGAGAGTTTGAGTTTGTTTGCGATCAAGCGCTCGTACTTTTCCTGCGCGGGATCGGTCGCATAAAACCTTCTGATCTCGCCGATGTAGTCGCTGGCTTTTTGGGCCGAGTAATCGTCGCCGCGGTGACTGTCGAGCAGTTCCTCGAGGGCTTTCGGTTTCAGTCCGAAGAGTGTCTTGAACTTGACCGAGCGCACTTTGAAGTTGTTGACCTGGCTGCTGTCGACACACTGCGCCCGGGCCGTGCTGGTCCAACACGACACTGCGAGAAACAGTAGTAGGTAGACGGCTGCCCGAGGGGCCGTGCGCATTATCTGGTCCATGGTTTTGTACCGCTGTTAAAGCTAGTTACCGTCTGACTCGAGCGCGAAAGTCGCCACGCGGCTGGAACCACTGACGATCTCTTTCTTCACTGCGGCAAGGTCGTCAGACCCCATCGTGCTCGCATCCTTGAGCTGCAGGACAGCAGGACCAACTTCGTTGACGAGAACGTCTGCCTGTTTCGGATTGATTCCGTTGGCGGCAGTGGCTTCGATTCCTTTTTGCTCGACGGGTGTTCCGCCTTTGAACGAAACGTGAACGAGCTGATCGAAGGCGCTCCCGCCTTCCTGTCGCTTGTAAAGATCGAAGACGATCTTCCAGATCGGGTCGGCAGTAGGTGTGCAGGTCTTCTCGATCAAGACTTCGATCTTGAATCCTGATGCCGGAGCGAAAACCATCACTTCAATGGTGAAGGGTTTGCAGATCTTCGTCGTAGTCGAAGTGATTTTGATCGGGTCGGTATTTACGGGAGTGTTGCTGGACATTGTATCTCCTGGTTAGCGTTACGGATTGAAGCTCCGGAGGCAGCGACCTTATACTCCGCTGCCGGAAATGCTGTCAAACAAATCAGTTGAAATGATTTACATGATCCTCAGGATTTACATGTTAGTCGTGTAGAATCCTGAATCCTGTCCTCACGAGCCTCACATTGCTTATGTCATGACCAGGGCAAAACGTTTTCGTTTCAATTGGAGATCTTATGACCACTCCTTCGATGGAACCTGAACACACAAAAGAAGTCCGTCTCGCGATCGTCATGTACGGCGGCGTTTCGCTCGCCATTTACATCAACGGTATCGCACAGGAACTGCTCCGGCTGGTCCGGGCCACGGCCCGCAAACAAAGTGCGAATTTCAGCGGTACCGAACGGATCTACCGAAAAGTCAGCTACCTGCTCGACGACGAAACGCTGACGATGGAAGAGCTCGACAAAGCAAGTGCAGATACATCAGCCCTCCCGCCCACTCGATTTGTAGTAGACATACTCTCGGGAACTTCCGCCGGCGGCATCAACGCCATCTTCCTCGCCAAAGCACTCGCTAACGGCCAGGACATGGAAGAACTCAAGAACCTCTGGGTAACCGAAGGCGACATCGAGACACTCATCAACGATCGACGGTCCATCGAGAAGCCTCTGGAACTGCAGGATCCTCCAACCTCGCTGCTCAACAGCGAGCGCATGTATTTCAAACTTCTGAAAGCGTTCGAGGGCATGGATCAGTCTGTTCCGGCACGCAAAGACACAGACGAGTCGCCGTTTGTCAACGAACTCGATCTGTTTGTGACGTCGACTGATTTGCAGGGAGTCGTATTGCCAATCAGGCTATCAGACGACCTCGTCTACGAACGCCGCCATCGCAACGTCATGCGTTTTATCTATTCCGAGCGGAGTGTGAGCGGAGAAGACACGCGTAACGATTTCCTCCCAAAGTACAATCCGTTTCTCGCGTTTGCTGCACGTTGCACGTCGTCGTTTCCGTTTGCGTTCGAGCCGATGTGCCTCACCGATACCGAAGGGATTCTTAAAAAATTGAACAATAACGGAGCGAACGGCGACTGTAGCGCCGCAAGCCCGCTGTGGCAGCGTTTCTATCGCGACTATCTCGATCCGCGAGGAGTTTCGAGTGTCCCTTTTTACAACCGAGCCTTCGGTGACGGTGGTTATCTGGACAACAAGCCGTTCTCGTACGCCACCGAAGCGTTGATGAATCGAAACGCCGACGTCCCAGTCGATCGAAAACTGATCTACATTGAGCCCTCGCCCGAGCATCCCGAAGACGACGTCGAACGCGACAAGAAACCCGACGCCATTGAAAACGTCATGTCGGCACTGCTGACGCTGCCGCGCTACGAAACGATTCGCGAAGATCTCGAGCGCGTGCAGGAACGCAATCGTCTCATCGATCGAATCAACTCGATCACTTCCGGCGTCGATCGCGACGCAGACATCGTGCAGCTCCAGGCAAGTATCATCCCTGGGAATGAGTACGAATGCTGGAAAGAGCTTGGTGCTCTGGCACCGTTACCATCAGACAGTAAATGGGCGAAAGAGTTTGCGACTGACGCAGACGTCGCCGACCTTGATCTCGCAGACATGATCAAGCGTAAGGGCCGTGCTTACGCTGCGTATCATCGCCTGCGGATCTCGGCTGTGACCGATCAGCTTGCGAAACTGATCGCGCGTGTTGCAGGGTTCGATGAAGAGTCAGACTACTTCATCATCATTCGCAGCATGGTGAGAGCGTGGCGTGTGAAAAACTACGTCGAGCACCGCCACGGTCCCGAAGACGAAGACAAGCCGACCGCGAATCGCTTCCTGTACGAGTTTGATCTCTCTTACCCGATCAGGCGGGTCAATTATTTAAGAAACAAAGCAGACGCGCTGCACCGGCAGGAACGAAACGCAAAGACTGTAATCAACATTCAGGCGCGAAATTTTGGACTCGATCCCGAAAAGCAGCCGTTCACGGAACTGCAAGAGGCTGCATTCCAGGACGAACTCCTGACGTTCAAGAAAACGCTCAACGAGCTTTTCGTTAAGTTGCGGCATGCGGGGCGTTCGCTACGTTCGCGCCATGATCCAAAAGAGCCGGTCAAGAAAGACGACGACAAAACTCCGTCTGAAGGCATGGCGAAGGTCAGTCCTGTCAAAGATGAAGTGAAGCTGCTGATGGACCAGATCAGGGACACGGTGAAGAAGGTGGCGCCGGATCCTGAATCGCCGTCGATGATCCTCGACTACTTCCTCGGCAAGCGCGATGACCCGGCAGTGTTCGAAGGCAACCGCTCTTACCGGAAAGGATCGCCTGAAGAGGAGTGTGTTGTTCGTTCGCAGGCTTTTCTGGAGGAACACCCGGAGTTGCTGGACCAGTTTGCAACTACGGCAAAGGCGCTGGCAGCCAACATTGTAGAGATCAAGGAAGAGGTTGAACAAAAAAGTATCGCGTTGTTCTCTTCGAAGTCGACTGGCGAGCCGGTTTCGGGAGACTTGCAGATCGATAGTGTCATCTGGATCGCGCGTAACGCGATGCGGCACTACTACGACAACTATGAAGACTACGATCTGCTGACGTATCCCATCCTTTACGAGAGCGGCGTGGGCGAGGCTGATACGATCGACATAATCCGGATCAGTCCTGAAGACGCAAAGCAGCTCATCGATGAGCGCAAAACCGGCTGTCACAAACTTGCCGGATCGGCGTTGGGCCACTTCGGTGCGTTTCTCGCGAGGCAGTGGCGGCAGAACGACATTCTCTGGGGCCGGCTCGATGGCGCCGAACGACTGATCAGCGCGCTGCTTCCGGATCATCCGTTGCGCACACAACTGATCGGCGAAGCACAGGCGCAGATAGTTTGTGAAACGATCGCGCCGATGGGTGAAGAAGAGCGTCAGGCGTTGCTCGCCGAAGCGCTGATGCGGACGAAGACGCGGAAAGCCGAGTCGACACAGCTCGACGATTACATCAACCGGCTGATGACAAACTGTTCCAGCGATACAAAACTCAAGCAGCGTTTGCGGGAGATGATCGATCCCAACGAGCTGCGGCAGTTTTATGAAGACAATTTCCGTTTGCGAAGCAAGCTCGAGCCGGAAAGCACTTTGCGATCGGCAGCGCGCGCGACGACAGTCGTCGGGAAGATTCTCGACTCGATGTCGACGAAGCGAGGCGTCAGTAGTAGATACTCGCTGTGGATCGTTCGACTGGGCCGCATCTTCTGGGCGCTTGTCGAGGTTGCAGTGCCGCGAAGTTTTCCCGACCTGCTCTTCCGCCACTGGCTGAAGCTGATTTACTTCCTCGAGGTGTTGCTGATCGCCGGCAGCACTCTCTTACTCGCGAAGGAAGCACAACAGTTTGCTATCACGGCTTTCGCAATCACGGCTGCAATACATCTCGCCGTCACGATTCTCCGCGACGTGCTTCAGAGTGAAAACCGGTGGCTGAAGATCGGGAGGGCCATCCTCATCTTCCTCTTCGTCATCGTGATTGTGAGCGGCGGGCTTGCGATCGCTGCGGTTTTCGGGTGGGACTTCGCGTGGAACCTGATCTGGTCGGTACGGACCTTCGTCCTTACGGACCACGATCTTGGCTTTAACTTAAAGACCCTAACAAAGGTACTATTGATTCTGGCACCGCTTACAGTTTTCCTTTGGACGATTCGTAAGGACATTTTCAAGAAGAGCTAACATGCCAGAATATCGTTTTCTTCAACTCGACGTTTTCACTGACCGCGCGTTTTGCGGTAACCCGCTCGCGGTTTTTCCGGAAGCAGAAGGTATCAGCGACGAGCAGATGGGACGGATCGCTCGCGAGATGAATCTCTCCGAGACCGTCTTCGTGCTCACACCTCGTTCCGATGAAGTGCTGCGCCGCCTGCGAATTTTCACACCGCTTCGCGAGATTCCTTTCGCCGGACACCCGATCGTCGGCACGTGGGCGGCACTCGCCGGCGAAGGCGTTGTCGCGCGTCCTGAGAATGGCGACGGATGGCAACGCATCTTTCACGAAGTCGGCATTGGTGTGCTGCCGGTTGATATCGAGTACAAAGACGGACGCGCGGTCCAGGTGGTAATGACGCAGGGGAAGTTTGAGATCATCAACGAGATTGACGACGCGCACGAGCAGGAGGAACTCGCACGTGCACTCGGACTCCCGCGTGAGGCTCTCGATGAGACACTACCGATCCAGGTGATCACCACTGGCTTGTCGTGTCTTGCGGTTCCGGTTCGATCGCTCGCCGATCTCCGTGATTGCCGCATCAACTCTGAACGTCTCACTGAGATCTACCAGCACTACGGCGGCACCGGATGTCACGCATTCACGCGCGACACAATCGAGATTGGCGCAGCGCGCGCGCATGCACGCTTCTTCGCGCCGGCCGACAACATTCCGGAAGATCCCGCGACGGGCAGCGCGTGTGGAGCACTCGGCGCATACCTTATCCATCACGGTGCGATAAGTTTGGAACCGGAAGACGGCAGGTATAAGTTTGTTATCGAGCAGGGCGACTTCATCAACCGCCCGAGCCGGATCAATCTCGACGTGCGAGGCGAAGCCGGACGTGTTCAAGAGGTGAAGGTCGGAGGCTCGGCGGTGCTCGTCGCCCGTGGAGAGATCTTGTTTTAAGAATAGGTCCTATAGGACCTATAGGTCATATTTCGATCGCATGCTGGATCTGATCATCATCGGCGCCGGTCCCGCCGGACTTTCTGCAGCCGAGGCGGCGGCGCACGCAGGCCTCGATTACCTCGTCATCGAAAAAGGCACCATCGCGAATACGATCCGGCAGTATCCAGTCGGACGCACGATGTTCTCCACGCCGAACGAAGTGGAGATGCATCCGGGCGAGTTGAAGCACGTGCGAGAAAAACCGACGCGCGAGGAAGCACTTTCCCACTACATCCATTTCGTGCTCGAACGCGATCTGCGAATCAACACTGGCGAGAAAGTTATCGACGTAAACGGGAACATTGAAGAGGGTTTCGTTGTCGTGACCGATAGCGCTGAGTACAAATCTCGACGTGTGTTGTTTGCGATCGGCGCGATGGAGCATCCGAAACGATTGAATGTGCCCGGCGAAGACTTACCGAAGGTCCATCACCTCTTCGTCGAGCCGTACGCCTACGTTCGCAAAGATGCGTTCGTCGTTGGCGGCGGCAACAGCGCCGCCGAAGCTGCACTGTTTCTTGCCGAAGAAGGCGCGCGCACGACGATGGCGATCTGGCGGGAAGACTGGGAGAACCGCGATCCCAAAGCGGGCGCGATGAAGCACTGGGTCCGCGAACCGCTCGAAGCCGAAGTCGAAGCCGGCAGGCTCAAGGTGGTCCTTTATAAACACGTCGACGAGATCACGGAAAAAGAAGTGAGGCTAACGACTGAGGACGGCGAATCTTTGACGATCCCGAACGACGTCGTCTTCGTGCTCATCGGCAGCGACGCCGATCTAACGCTCCTAAAAAAGCTTGGCGTTACCACGCAACCCGGAAAACTCACGGAAGTCCCCGTCTACAACCCCGAAACCTTCGAAACGAACGTCCGCGGCATCTACGTCGCCGGCCACTTCACACACGCCCGTCACATCAAAGCCGCCATCGACGTCCCACGCCAAATCGTCCCCCTAATCGCTCAAGACTTAAGACACTGATCCGCGTTCAATCCGCGTCATCCGCGGCGCGCGACACCGCTCGCATACGCTGCCGCCTCGACTTCCTTTGCAACAGCCTCCGCAACTCGCTTATCAAACACTGACGGAACGATATACTCCGGATGCAACTCCGCATCGGTGATGATCCCCGCGATCGCATTCGCCGCCGCCAGCTTCATCTGCTCGTTGATCCGCGAGGCACGACACGCCAGCGCGCCACGAAAGATCCCCGGAAAGCACAACACGTTATTGATCTGGTTCGGATAATCGGATCTCCCCGTCGCCATCACCGCGACGTAAGGCGCCGCAGCCTCCGGCATGATCTCGGGCGTCGGGTTTGCCATCGCAAACACGATCGGCTTCTCAGCCATTCGCTTCACATCTTCCACATCGAGAACACCAGGCACTGACAACCCCAGAAACACGTCCGCGCCTTTGATCACCTCGTGAACACTTCCCTTCTCTTCGTTCGGGTTCGTATTCTGCGCGTACCAGTCTTTCACCCAGTTCATGTTCTCTTTCCGCCCGCGGTAGATCGCGCCCGTCTGATCGCAGCCGATGATGTTTTTCACACCTGCGGCCATGATGATCTTCGAGCAGGCAACACCAGCGGCGCCGACACCGTTGACGACGACCTTGATCTGGTCCATCTGCTTCCCAACCAGCTTCAGCGCGTTGATCAACGCCGCAAGCACGACGACGGCGGTGCCGTGCTGATCGTCGTGGAACACTGGAATGTCGAGTTCTTCCTTCAGTCGTTCTTCGATCTGAAAACAACGCGGCGCGGAGATGTCTTCGAGATTGATCCCGCCAAACGCTGTCGAGATCATCTTCACGGTGCGAACGATCTCGTCCGGATCTTTCGTGTTCAAACAGATCGGAAAAGCATCGACGCCGGCAAACTCCTTGAACAGCATCGCCTTGCCTTCCATCACAGGCATTGCCGCCGCTGGTCCAATGTCTCCGAGGCCGAGCACGGCAGTCCCGTCAGTCACGACCGCAACCGTGTTTTTCTTGATCGTGAGTGTGAACACTTTTTCCGGATCCGTTTGAATCGCATCGCAGATACGCGCGACGCCGGGCGTGTAGGCCATCGAGAGATCCGCGCGCGTCTTCAAAGGCACCTTCGAGACCACTTCGATCTTTCCGCCGAGGTGCATCAGAAACGTCGGATCCGAAACCTGTAGCAACTCGACGCCGTCGATGTCTTTAACAACTTCGACGATCTGTTCGCCGTGTGCACTCGAGGCTGAGCTGACGGTTATGTCGCGAACGATGTAGTCGTTGCCGACGTTGACGATGTCGATCGCGCCGATGTCGCCGCCGGCGCGTCCGATAGCCATGGTTAATTCGCCGAGCGATCCGGCACGCGAAGAGAGTTTGACGCGCAGGGTCAAGCTGTAACTCGCGCTGGGTGTTTGCTGCATAGTGTTGTTCACAGATTACACGGATTTGAGAATCCGTTCGATCTGCGAATGCTTTTTCGACAACTTTAGAGATCTTTTACCGAGTAAACGATAAAGCTCGAGTGCATCGTCGAGCTTTTTACTTTTCAGCGCCGCGATGTGACGTTTGATTGTTTCGACGTCGCCACGCGAGAAACTTCCTGTCAGCGCACCAGCCGGATCTTTCGTTTCGAGATTGTGGACTGTGCTGGCAATCAACGGCAGCAAAATACTGTGTGCGGTTTTCCGGCTCAAGCCGCACTCGGCCAGCATCTCGAGCGCCACGTCGAAAAGCGCCACGACATTGCCCGCGACCATCACGGCGGCCGCGTGATAGAGCGGCTTGTCTTCCGGCCGGATCGAAAAACTCCGGCCTTCAAGGTCGCGAACGATTGCTTTTCCGAGTCGCAGTGCGGCGTTGTCGCCCTCGACGCTCCAGAACGCACCCTGCAACGGTGTTGCGCCGTTGCGGGAGTCGCTGACGGAAATCAACGGGTGTATTGAGCCGGTGTTCCATCCCTTTCGACGGAGCGGAGCAAGCACTTCGGACGACAGTGCGCCGCTCGTGTGCAGGGCGGTCGGTTTTCCCTTCGACTCGATTTCGAGATTGCTGAGTTCGGCCGCGACGGCCGCGATTTGATCGTCGGGGGTGGTGACTAAAAAGAGGTCCGCGGGCGGCAAAGAATTTAATCTGTTTGCAGCCAAAACGGGCGGATCACCGTCTAAGAGTTTCGCGGCCTTGCGCGCACTTTGCGCTCGGCGAGAAACGATTGACAGGATCGAGTAACCTCTTCGCGAGAGTGCGACCGCCAGAGTAGTCCCGAGGCGGCCGGCGCCGATGATGGAAACTTCCGGCTTTTCCTTTCTTTTCGTTTCGGGCATAGGTATATTTATGGGCAACGCTACCAACCGGAGGCCAAGCCTGTGCATCATAGACTGCGCCTTTGGATTTAGCGATAACCGACAGAACCCCTCCCTCAGGACGTTCGAATTAATTTGGAGGTTTTTTGAGATGAACAACTTCTCCCGCGCCACTAGTGCTCTCGTTTTGGCCGCGTCTTTACTGATGAGCTCCGTGGCTGCGGTCGCGCAAACGTCCACTCCGAAGCCGGAAGAGCAGGCTCCGAAGACCACTCAAAACGCGTCAGAAGAGAAGAAGACTGAAGCCGCGAAACCGGCTAAAGCCACAACTGCGAGCACGTCCCAAACTAAAAAGCCACTCGCGACCAACGAAGATCCGGCGATGATTGGCAAGCGGAACATCAACGGCGGCTTCATCGCGAAGATGAGCGGGTCGATTGAAAAGGAAGTCCGCCTGGGTCGTGAAGCGGCTGCGGAAGTCGACCGGCAGGCGAAGTTCGTAGACGATCCGGTAATCACGGAGTACGTCAATCGCGTCGGTCAGAACATCGTGCTCCACTCCGATTCGAAAGTGCCGTTCACGATTAAAGTCATCGATTCGGACGAAGTGAATGCGTTCGCACTTCCGGGTGGGTTCTTCTACGTAAACAAAGGTTTGATTCTTGCCGCGGATAACGAAGCTGAACTCGCGGGCGTGATGGCGCACGAGATTGCGCATGTCGCGGCCCGGCACGCTGTTGAGAACCAGGCTAAAGCGACGTTGCTCGAGTACGCGGCAATTGGCGGTTCGATTTTCCTGGGCGGCATTCCGGGAATGATTTACCAGAACACCGCCGGCATCGGACTCCTGGGAATTTTCATGAAGTTTAGCCGCAGCGCGGAAGAGGAAGCTGACAAGCTTGGCGTGCAGTACATGTACGCGGCAGGTTACGACCCGGGCGCGATGGCGACGATGTTTGAGAAGCTTGAAGCGAAGAACAAGAAGAAACCGGGATTCATCGCACGTGCTTTCGCGACCCACCCGGCACCGCCGGATCGCAGAGCTTCGGCGCTTGCGCTGGCAGCAAGATTCCCGGAAAACGAAGAGTATGTAATCAGCAGTTCGGAGTTTCAGCGGGTCAAGGGCCGGCTGTTACGGCTCTCAAACGCACGTGCTTCGACGACCGGAGCAATCCAGGCGGCGGAAGAAGGTGGAGCACCGGGAAGGCCGACGTTGAAGCGTCGGAACCCAACTCCGGACGACACCTCGACGACACCCGACACCGAGCAGAAGCCGGCTGAGGCGCCACCGAAGCTGAAGAAGGAGACAGGCACCAAGACGCCCGATCCTGACAAGCCATAAGACAGGATTACAGAACTCTAAGGATTAACAGGACCGGCTTAGAAATGAGCCGGTCCTTTCCTTTTGTGCAGATCTTGTTAATCGTGCTAATCTTTGCAATCCTGTCAAGCGTCCTCTTCTTGACAATCTTTTTCACCCAACGGTATTCTAGCCGTTCGCGTTTTATTCGCTGAAAACAGAGATAGTTAACTATGTCAACATACTTCCCCAGCGGGAAGGAACTCGCTGGAAGACGAAAATGGTACGTGGTAGATGCGAGCGGGCAAACGCTCGGGCATCTGGCGTCTGAAGTTGCTTTGATTCTGACAGGCAAGCGCAGTCCGGAGTGGACTCCCTTTATGGACACCGGCGATCACGTCGTTGTGATCAATGCTCGGAAGGCCGTGTTGAAGGGAAACAAGATTGAGCAGAAGCTTTACCGTCATCACACGCGGTATCCGGGAGGTCTTAGACAAACCACCGCGAAGGAGATGATTGCCAAACGCCCCGAGCGAGTCGTTGAGCTCGCCGTGCGGGGCATGCTGCCGAAGACCAAACTCGGCAGAGCGATGGCGAAGAAGCTCAAAGTTTACGCCGATGCCGAGCACCCGCACTCAGCCCAGCGCCCGCAAGCCTTCGACCTGACTCACAAAGCAAACTCAAATTAAGATAAGCCGAAATAAAGAGGAAGAATAACTGTGGCTGAAATTCAGTATTACGGAACCGGGCGTCGCAAATCGGCAACTGCCCGAGTTTACCTGCGACCCGGCGCGGGCGAAGTGAAAGTTAATCACAAACCTTTCGACCGTTACTTCCCGAATGAAACGCTGAGAATGATCATTCGTCAGCCTTTGCAACTGACTGAGACCACAAATAAGTTTGACCTCGTCATCAACGTTGCGGGCGGTGGTCCAGCGGGCCAGGCAGGCGCGATCAGGCACGGCATCACGCGAGCGCTGCTCGAATACAATGCCGACCTTCGTCCCGCGCTCAAGCATGCCGGACTGGTGACGCGCGATCCGCGAATCAAGGAACGCAAGAAGTACGGGCAGAAGGGCGCGAGAAAGCGTTTTCAGTTTTCGAAGAGATAGGTCGTATACGACCTATAGGTCGAATAGGACCTACGCAATCCATTGCCGTGGCATGATTGGTTGCTAATGAGTCGAGAGGCTGCGGCGAGTACATTAAACCAATTAACGAGAAGGAGAGTTTAGTTTGGTATCGGTTACCATGAAAGAGCTGCTGGAGGCCGGTGTTCACTTCGGCCACCAGGTAAGGCGCTGGAACCCAAAGATGAAGGAATACATCTTTGGCGAGCGCAATGGCATTTACATCATCGACCTGCAAAAGACCCAGCGAATGTTTCGCGAGGCAATTGCCTTCGTGACCAACCTCATCGCTGAAGACAAAGGCAAGACTGTTCTTTTTGTAGGCACCAAGCGACAGGCGCAGGATGCGATTCGCGAAGAGTCGGAGAAGTGCGGCCAGTATTACGTCAACCAGAGATGGCTCGGCGGTCTGCTCACCAACTTCCAGACGGTCCAGAAGTCGATCAAACGGCTGAAGGATCTCGAGAGTATGCAGACCGATGGTCGTTACGAAAAGATGACCAAGAAGGAGCGCATCAAGCTCGACCGCGAACGCGAGAGTTTGAATAAAAACCTCTCCGGCATCAAAGGGATGTCTCGTCTTCCCGACGCGATCTTCATCATCGACGTGAAGAAGGAAGAGATCGCAGTCGCCGAAGCTAATCGTCTCGGCATTCCGATTGTCGCAGTGGTCGATACAAATTGTTCACCCGAAGGAATTGATTACGTAATACCAGGAAACGACGATGCCTTGCGTGCAGTGCGGCTGTTCGCCTCCAGGATCGCGGATGCGATTGTCGAGGGTAATCAAATCGCCACTGAAGGCGGTGTGGTTCCTTCGGAGTTGACCGAAGATGCCGGTGAAGGCGAAGGCGCGGCGGGTGCTATTGGCGAAGGCGCTGCCGGTGCTGCGGCAAGTGAACTCTTATCGGATGACGAGGGCGGCGCCAGTGGCGGGGAGGCGCAATCCGCATCCATGACATCGCCGGGCGCAGATGCGACGGAAACTCAAGCCGCGCCCGATGAGAGCACTGAATCTGTCGTGGCGGCGAGCTAAGCGATAATCCTTACTCATCGGTGAGCGCAGCCTTCAAGCGGACCATCCGCAGGGCTGCGTTTTTCATTGAACACAAATAAATTAAAGTACTCGGAGAGATTGGGAATCATGCCTGAAATTACAGCAGCGGCGGTTAAACAGCTTCGTGAAAAGACCGGAGCCGGAATGATGGAGTGCAAGAACGCGCTCGTCGAAGCAGGTGGAAATGAAGAGAAGGCGGTCGACATCCTGCGCGAGCGTGGCCTCGCGTCTGCGAAAAAGCGTGAAGGACGGATTGCGGCTGAAGGTATCGTCGGTTCATACATCCACATGGGTGGAAAAGTCGGCGTGCTCGTCGAGTTGAACTGTGAAACTGACTTCGTCGCGCGTGGCGACGAGTTTCAGCAACTCGTGAAGGACATTGCGATGCACGTCGCGGCCGCGGAGCCGCGCTACGTTTCGCGTGACGAAGTGCCGGCTGCCGTGCTCGACAAGGAGCGCGAGATCGCGCGCGCGCAAGCGAAGAACGATCCGAAGATGGCAAACAAACCCGAACAGGTGATCGAGAAGATCGTCGAGGGCCGGCTCAACAAGTTCTACGAAGAGACGGTGCTTGTGGACCAGCCGTTTGTGAAAGATCCGGCGAAGACTGTCGGCGAACTGGTGACTGAGAAGATTGCGAAGACGGGCGAGCGCATCTCGGTGCGAAGGTTTACGCGCTATAAGATGGGCGAAGGACTCGAACGTCGCAGCGAAGATTTCGGTAGCGAAGTGGCTTCGATGCTCGGATAGAATTTAGCCGCGGATTCACGCGGATAAACGCAGATCAGCGTTTATCCGCGTGAATCCGCGGCTTATAAAAACCTTTCGATGACAACGCCTGAAACTCAAAAGCCTGCCCTAACCTATCGCCGCGTTTTGCTCAAAATCTCCGGCGAGGCGTTGATGGGCGAGCAGAATTACGGCATCGACGTCAACGTCGCGCGCAGCGTCGCCGAGGAGCTCAAAGCCGTTCATCGCCTCGGCGTGCAAGTGGCTGTCGTAGTCGGCGGAGGAAACATCTTCCGCGGCGTGTCGAAGAGCGCAGGCAACATGGATCGCTCCTCGGCTGACTACATCGGCATGCTCGCCACCGTAATGAACGCGGTCGTGTTGCAGGACGCGCTCGAGAAGATCCAGGTCGATACGCGCGTGTTGTCTGCGGTCGACATTCCGCAGTTGGCCGAATCGTTTCTTCGCCGCCGCGCCGTCAGGCACCTTGAAAAAGGCCGCGTCGTGATTTTCGCAGCAGGTACCGGCAACCCTTACTTCACCACCGATTCGGCAGCTGCTCTCCGGGCACTCGAGATCAAAGCCGACATCATTTTGAAGGCGACGAAAGTTGACGGCATCTATTCCGCGGATCCGATGACTGACTCAACCGCCGAGCGCTTCAACGAGATCTCTTATCGACAGGTGCTCGAGAAACAGCTCCGCGTGATG
>DASTQB010000145.1:0-4253 GCA_035761985.1 Pyrinomonadaceae bacterium | reverse complement strand
CCGTCGACCACGAGTTGCAGTCGGCTGAACAGTTTGAGCACGAGGCCTGTAGCGGTCACGATGATGTCGGCCTCGAGACGTTCGCCTGACTTCAGCAGGAGACCGTTTTCAGTGAACGTGTCGATGTGATCGGTCACTACTGAGACGCGGCCTTCCCGAATCGCGCGAAAGAGATCAGCGTCAGGTACGAGGCACAGACGTTGGTCCCACGGATTGTAAGGTGGAGTGAAATGTTTCGGGTCGTATTTCTGGCCGAGCTCATTGCGCACTCCTCTCGCGACCATCCACTTGAAGAGTTTCGGCCTCTTTCGCGCGAGGTTGTAGAAGAACGAACTCGAAAGCACGTTCTTCCAACGCGCGATCGTGTATGCCGCGCGATCCGGCAGAACTCGGCGGAGAAGCCTTGCGATCTTGTCTTCTGCCGGACGCGAAACGATGTAGCTCGGGGAACGTTGAAGCATCGTGACGTGCGCAGCGCGTTCGGCCATCGCCGGCACGAGCGTGACCGCTGTTGCGCCGCTGCCGATCACGACGACGCGTTTGCCGGTGTAGTCGAGATCCTCGGGCCACTTCTGCGGGTGCACAATCGTCCCGCGAAATCGTTCGACACCGGCCCACTCGGGTGTGTAACCGCTCTCGTACTGGTAGTAACCAGTGCAGAGATAAAGGAAGTTGCAGGTGAGTTGGACCGGAGTGTTGTCAGGACCAGTTTCGGCTTCAATGGTCCATCGCGCGTGCTGCGGCGACCATGATGCACGCCGCACGCGATGGTTGTAGCGAATCGTCTTATCGACTCCATACTCGGCGGCGGTGTCGCCGATGTACTTGAGTATGGCGGGCCCGTCCGCCATTGACTTGTTCTCACGCCAGGGCCGGAAGCGATAGCCGAGCGTGTACATGTCGGAGTCGGAGCGAACGCCGGGATAACGAAACAGGTCCCACGTACCGCCCATCCTCTCGCGCCCTTCGAGGATGACGAAACTCTTGTGTGGGCATTCCATCTTCAGATGGCAGCCGCCGCCAATCCCCGACAGCCCCGCGCCCACGATGATGACGTCTACGTGTTCCACACGCGCGACGGTACTAGCGAGGTGTATCAGTGTCAACCGCTTCGTCTCTGCAGGAGAGTGAAGATTATAAAGAACAGGATTACCGCGGCCAGTAAGGCAACAGGCAAGACTGTTGCACTAACGCCTCCGGTTACTGCCGCCATGCCGGAGCTGTCAGCATTGCTCGCCGCGCCAAACAACTGCCCGAGAATCAGCTTCAGGACCGGGTAAAAAATATAAAGCACAGTTCCGATGAACGTGAGGGCCAGCGATACGATTAGTGCCAAAGATAGATTTCGGATCATGGCAGTCTCCGTAAAGTATTTGTAGATCTGTCGATCTCCACATCCATGTACATTTCCATGTCGTCTAATGCATCGTCGACTCGTCCGGCAAGGTCCGAGTTCGCTCGCCGCTCGTTTAGCACCGGCAGCACTTTATCAAGCGCGAGCGTGCGATGGATTCGCGCGAGATGGCCCAAACAGGTTATCGCGAGTCCGGCGACGTCGACGTCGGGACTTTTAGATAGTTCGATGCATTTGTCCTGAATCCACTGCCAATCATCGTCGTGGTAAACCAGACGAAGTAGAGCCATGCAGACTTCACGCGACGTGCCGGAGGCGAAAGCGAGTTCCGCTTCCTGTCGTGTGATCGGTTCAATTTCTGACAGTTCCCGAGTCATGCAAATTGGTCGTCTAAGATAATATACTTAGCGCATGAACTGGCAGGAAAACATACTTACGAACAGCACTGAGATCGGCGACCTCTTGCACGAGACACGGACGATAGCAGTGCTCGGTATCAAAACTGAGGCTCAGTCAGGTCAACCCGCATTCTACGTGCCGAGCTATCTCCAGAACGCCGGCTTCCAGGTTATTCCGGTGCCTGTCTACTATCCTGAAGTGACGCAGATACTCGGGGAAAAGGTGTATCGCCGGCTCGTCGACATTCCAGTCGATGTCGATCTCGTGAACGTGTTTCGCAGATCAGAGGAAGTGGCTCCTCACGTCGAAGACATTCTGGCTAAGAAGCCAAAGGCGGTGTGGCTACAATTGGGAATTCGCAACGATGCCGCAGCGGAAAGACTGGCGAAAGCGGGGATCAAGGTCGTGCAGGATCGCTGCCTGATGGTCGATCACCGCTGGCTGAAACGCAGGTGAGGTACGTCGCACCGATCGCCAATCTCGTTGACGTCGGGGAAGGAACCACGACCGAAGAAGACGTGACGCGCGAGTTGATTCACGAGCGGGAGACGCATAATGCCGCACGTCAGTTCGAGCAGTTGTCGCTGGCGGAGAGTTGAAGCGACACGACGCGCCCACAGACGCGAAGCGAACCTCGATCTAAACAGCGATCCCGAATAGGCTTTCAGGATTTCAGGATTCTCGCTCGAAAGATACTCACCAACGACCTTCGCAGCGAAGGCTGAGAGACGCATGCAAGGATCCAACCCGCCTGCAGTGAGTGGTGACACAGCGCCTGCGGCATCGCCGATGAGCAATCCATGCGTGTTTGCAATGTTTCTCAGCACGCCGCCTACCGGAATGTAACCTCCGCGACGTTCGATCTGTTTGGCGTTTTGTAAGTCGACGATGTTTGCGACGCTTGTCTGGAACTTCGCGAGCGCCGCCGCGGGATTGAACCGTTCCGGATAACCACCGACGCCGAGATGAGTCTCTTCACCGTCGTGAGCGATCCATGCGATGTAACCGGGCGCCAGCTCCGGATCGAGGAAACAAAGCAGGCGTGGTGGTCCATCGATAATGGCGCCCGTAAAAACGCTTTCCGCGCCGACGATCCATTCGCGGTTGAGATCGAGTTTGAGATCGCGTGCAACGCGTGAGCGAGCGCCATCGGCTGCGATCAGGTAACGCGTTGTTATGGATGTGCGGTTGGTGAAGTGTACGGTTCGGTCGTGCTCTGAATACTCGAGGTAACTTGTATCCGGCATCCAGTGAACACCGGCGACGAGACACTGGTTCAAGTACTGCTGGTAGAGTTGGCCCATGCGCCCGATGCGAAACTCATCGTGTTTGCTGACGAGCTCCAACGCTCGACGCGCCGGTGAGTAGAGCGAGACGTGTTTGATCGGTGGTCCTAAAGAGTCAGCAGGGAAGTCGAAGTCGACGAGCGTCTTGCGGACGAAGATTCCGGTCGTGTGAATCTTCTGATCGAGTGTCGATTTGCGATCGACTAGCGCGACCTTCAGTCCCTTTTGTGCGAGTAAGCGAGCACATTGCAGCCCCGCCAGCCCCGCCCCAATAATCGCCACGTCGTAATTCGCCATGAAGCCCTTTGCCTCGCAAAGTCTATCTGGTTCCTTAGGGTCGTGTCAAGTTCTTTACGATGCAAAGACGCGGACCCAATAGGTTACCAGGGTGTTTTTCAGGCGGGTTTTGAGCAGGCTTGGTCCAGGAACTTATGTCGAGTACGGCCGCTTGTCTTGTTTTGGATAGCCGGCGGCGACCATCTACCGCGTTGTGCCGCCTCACCCCCGGGCTTCCGGTGACGCCTCGATACTAAGAAGTAAAAGCGCACGCCGTCTACCTCAGTGCCCTTGCCCCAAAAAACAAGTGCGAGGATTTCCAGTTTGTAACCACTAACTCAGACATAAAGGATGCCAATTGCTCCCGCTGCAGACGCGCCCAGGTTCAAAGAGAGCAAGTAGCGCTCATGCTTCACTCCTCACCCCCACGGTCCTCTCTTTCGCGAGGGAGGGCCGTTTTTTGTCAGGTAATCGGGGTCGTGATCCTGGACGGCCCGCTGGTTCGTCGGTCAATCCGCAAATTCAGGTGCGAGGATCTGCGGGTTGCGATCACTATACATCCAGAAACCTTGTGCGGATGAGCGTTCGGCACACACCTGGGACCATGAACTATCGGAAATACTCGTGTATCTCCCTCCAAATGCGACCTGCAATTAAGTGAGATCAAATCATGAGACTCTTTAGAAGGAATCCGTTGGACGAGCCGTGGTCAACGAAGAGAAAAATTTACTTTTTGCTCTATCTGATCTTTTTCGGAGCAAGCGTTTGGGCCAGTGGCGAGTCGTTGCAGAGAACCACGACACTACCGAAGGTATTTTGTTATCTGGTGGCGTTTGGCGTTCTAGCGCTGGCCTCTCTTTGTCTGAAACTGGTCAGGGACAGCTTCAGCCGCGGCCCTGAGCCGGCTCGGGCTTTGAAGCTGTCGTTCGGAGTTCTCG